>JBLHOX010000043.1:0-12720 GCA_047623725.1 Dokdonia sp.
AATATGTAAAATCCATCAATGAAAAACCTGGTGTATTAGCACTTGCGTTACAAGACGGAAAAGGCGTGCCTTTTGTGGTTCCCGGAGGTCGATTTAATGAGATGTATGGATGGGATAGTTATTTTGAAGGCGTAGGACTGATCCTTGATGGACGTATTGATTTGGCAAAAGCTATGGTCGATAACTTCTGCTATCAGATTACACATTATGGTAAAATTCTGAATGCAAATAGGTCTTATTATCTCACACGAACACAACCACCTTTTTTAAGTTCGTTTATCTGCGAAGTGTATGAAGCAGATCCATCCGTTGGAAAAAATTGGCTGGCAAGTGTCTTGAAAGTAGCGATTCAAGAATATGAACATGTCTGGATGGAAGAAGGGCAACGGTTAACTTCTAATGGTCTTAATCGCTATTATGCACAAGGTGTAGGAATTCCTCCAGAGACCGAAGAAGGGCATTTTGAAGATGTGTTGTCCGCTTTCGCGAAAGCTGTGAGTCGCACAGAAAATGATGAGAAACCGCTTTCTGTCAAAGAATATGTAAAACGATACCAATCTGGCGAAATCAAAGAGCCAAAACTAGATACCTATTTTACCCATGATCGAAGCTTGCGAGAAAGTGGTCACGATACCTCATGGCGTCTTGATGATGTCTGTGCAGACCTCAATACGGTAGATGTAAATAGCCTGTTGTATAAATATGAAGTTGATTTCGGATATCTAATAGAGACCTATTTTGATGGAGAATTTGAAGGGTACAGTAGTACATGTTGGAATACACTAGCAAAGGAAAGAGCTGAACGCATGGATGCGCTTATGTGGAACGAGGAGCGAGGGCAGTACTTTGATTATAATATAAAGACAAAAGAACAAACGCATTTTGAAAGTGCTTCCAATTATATCCCACTTTGGGCAGGAATCGTACCCGTTAAAGATGTACAGGAAACCGTACAATCTCTTATGCGAGACCTTAAAGAAAAAGGAGGCATTGCTGGGAGTTCTAGAAAGATGAATGCACAAGTCCCTGAAGATGCTGTGCAAAGACAATGGGATTATCCCAATGGATGGGCGCCACACCAGATGATGATTTGGCGAGGACTTAAAAACTACAACTTTGAAGCAGAAATGCAAGAACTTATATACAGATGGCTATGGATGATTACCAGAAATGCTGTCGATTACAACGGAACCATTCCAGAAAAATATGATGTGGTGGCGTGTACACACAAAGTATATGCAGAGTATGGTAATGTAGGAACCGAGTTTGATTATATCACGACCAGTGGCTTCGGATGGATGAATGCCTCTTATCAATATGGATTATCATTGCTTTCTAAAGATTTGAGAAGTAATTTAGACGCCTTAATCGATCCGGACACATTGTTTTAGTATGTTTAGTTTTTTAAAATTAAAAGAAGAATTTGAGATTCTAGTAACAGACCACCCTGTAAGATCTATTGGAGATGCTATTAGAAAAGAAATAGGTGCTAAGTTTGTTAATAAGCAATTTAATTTCTCAGGAGAGCTTTCTCGCAATATGTCTTATGTATTAAAAGATAAAATCTCTTTTATGGTCTTTAGGCCCTCTGTAGGACCATTTGTTTTTTTAGAAGTGTCTTTTAATGAGAACTTCAAATCGGACAAAGAAAAGGTAAAAATAGAGGTGAAGAAAAGATTAGGGAAGACGTTTTATATACATTTTTGGTTTCCTATTTTTTTTGGTTTTATTGCTTTTTTATTTGTTTCGTACATATATCTTACCAATTCATCAGATATTATTTTTAATATGTTATTAATTCCTCTGATTTTTATTTTTTACGGAATGTTTATATATATAGTAGCATATTTTAAAATGGAAGGTCAGGCATCAAGATTCAAAAAACTTTTGAAGTCAAATGCTATTTCCTTTAGTAAAATGAATATAAAATAATGACTCCATACCAACACTCCATACAACTCCTTAAAAAAGTAGCAACCCCAGAAGGCTTTTTGGCGAGTGCTAATGATATTGCAAATTATAAACGCGTATGGGCACGTGATGGCGTTATATGTGGGCTCGCAGGAATATTAGATGGCGATGAAGTTCTAGTTGCTGCCATGAAAAACACGCTACTTACTTTAGCAAAGCATCAGCATAAAAATGGGATGATCCCTTCTAATGTTTATTTTGAAGGAGAAAAACCATCGGTGAGTTATGGAGGTCTAGCAGGTCGTGTAGATACAGTGGCATGGTTTATCATAGGTGTGTGTCAGTATGTATATAAAACAGGCGATCAATACCTTTTTGAACAACTCAAGCCAGCCATACGCAAAGGGTTTGAAATACAACAGAGTTGGGAATACAATGATGGAGATTTGATGTATGTGCCTCGTAGTGGTAATTGGGCAGATGAGTACCCTACACAAGGTTTTATATTATATGATCAATTATTAAGAGTCTGGGCATTACGATCCTATTTGCACTTTGATAAGGATGAAACTTTGAGAGCAAAAGAAAAAGCGATCACTCAAAAAATTACCATAAACTATAAAAAAAATACGCTTGCGGGAGATAGATATCACCCCAAAGCTTATGGAACATTACAAGAAACATCGTATTGGGTAGCGTCTTTAGAACCGGCTGGATATCAAATACAGTTTGATGCTTTTGCAACAAGCCTTTCCCTACTATTAAATATAGGAGCACCAGAAGATCATAAAGAATTGATAAACTATACAGAAACATTGCGTCTTTCATTAGATTTGCAACTTGTTCCTGCTTTTTGGCCAGTGATAAAAGAAGGAGATGATGATTGGAAGTGGCTGACTAATAATTGTAAATACGAGTTTCGTAACTACCCGTATGAATTTCATAATGGCGGGACTTGGCAAATGGTTAATGGTTTTTACGGTGTAGGATTGTCCTATACTAATGAAACAGGAAAAGCACGAGAGGTATTGTCTCAGATAGACACCTTAAATCAAAAAGAAAATTGGAGCTTCTATGAAAACTTTAATTCCAAAACAGGTGTTCCCAATGGGGTTCCTTTTTGTACTTGGAGTGCAGCAGGAAGTGTGATGCTGGAACAAGTGTTAAACAATAATAAACTACTAGTATAATACGTGGAAAACATAGATAATATAGGTGTCTTTTGTGTAGGAGAAACACTAATTGATTTTATAGGACACCAAGAAGAGGTTTCTATAGAAGGGACAAAAGATTATCATCGGTATTTAGGAGGTTCTCCTACAAACGTAGCGATGAATATGGCTCGTTTAGGAGCAAAAGTATGCCTGGTAAGTACGATAGGTAAGGATGGTTTTGGAGCGTATATTTTAGATAAGCTTAAAGAGAATAGAGTTACGACAACCTATGTGCGTCAAGATGCTATCCAACCCACATCTGTGATATTTGTATCTAAGACAACAGGAACCCCAGATTTCATTCCTTTCCGAAAGGCAGATACCATGATTACCGAAAATCAGATTCCTACGGAGGCGCTGGAGAAAACACGTATTTTTCATACCACTGCTTTTGCATTAAGTAAGAACCCATCACGTAACACGATTTTAGCCAAAGCAAAAGAAGCTCATGAGCTTGGAGTTACCTTAAGTATTGATATTAATTACTCCCCACGTATATGGCCAGATCGGTTAAAGGCCATGGAAACGATAAAACAATATTGCCAGTATGACCCTCTAGTAAAGATTAGTGAGGATGATATAGCACGTCTTTTTGAAGAACGCCTTTCGCATGAAGAAATTTTTACATTTTTTCACGACCATCTTAATGTAAGTACCGTTTGCTTGACGTTGGGAAGTCGTGGTGTTACGCTTTCGCGAAAGCATAAAACACCCATTACCTTACCTGCTGAAAAAGTAGAAAATATTATGGATGCTACTGGAGCAGGAGATGCTTTTTGGAGTGGCTTCCTATTTGCCCATTTAAAAGAATTTCCTGTAGAGAGATGCCTGAAAATGGCATTAATGCTAGCGGCTATTAAATTACAAAATGTAGGAAGGTTGCCACAAAATATGGATGTCCTTTCAGAACTCTTGAGAATAACTTAGACCCTTGTATAATTAAGCATTTACAAGGCATTAGAATTCCTTATTTTTGCAAGTCAATGACCAACTATGAAGAAGTACAATAATAAACGTCGAGAAGCACTTATTTACCACGCAAAACCAAAGCCTGGTAAAATAGCGGTTATTCCTACAAAAAAGTATGCAACCCAAAGAGATCTGGCATTAGCATACTCACCAGGAGTAGCAGAACCTTGTTTGGAAATTGCCAAAGATGTAGAAAATGTATATAAATATACCGCAAAAGGAAACCTTGTTGCTGTTATCTCAAACGGAACAGCCGTATTAGGTCTTGGAGATATAGGAGCAGAAGCCTCAAAACCCGTAATGGAAGGTAAAGGGTTGCTGTTTAAAATATTTGCAGGAATAGACGTTTTTGATATTGAAGTAGGTACAAAAGATGTAGACGCATTTATAGAAACAGTAAAAAATATAGCTCCAACATTTGGAGGAATCAACCTTGAAGATATAGCAGCTCCAGAAGCCTTTGAGATAGAACGTAGGTTAAAAGAAGAACTAGACATTCCTGTCATGCATGATGATCAGCATGGTACTGCCATTATCTCTGCAGCTGCAATGCTTAATGCGTTAGAAATTGCAGGAAAAAAAATAGAAGACGTTCGTGTCGTTGTGTCAGGAGCTGGAAGTGCAGCTGTATCTTGTATGAATCTATATCATCTATTAGGAGTACAACTGTCTAATGTTACTATGTTTGATAGTGAGGGAGTCCTGCATACAGATCGCACAGACTTGAGTCCTGAGCAAGTAAAATTTATGACGCCCACGCATTATGAAAGCCTAGCAGAAGCGATGAAAGACGCCGATGTATTTCTAGGACTTTCTGTAGGTAATATTGTAAATGCAGCAATGGTACAATCTATGGCAAAAAAGCCTATTGTCTTTGCTATGGCAAACCCAACGCCAGAGATAGATTATAATACAGCAATTACCTCTAGAGAAGATATTATTATGGCAACGGGACGCTCAGACCATCCTAATCAGGTGAATAATGTATTAGGATTTCCATTCATTTTTAGAGGAGCGCTAGACGTGCGTGCTACTACGATCAATGAAGAGATGAAAATGGCAGCAGTAAAGGCATTAGCACAACTTGCTAAAGAGCCTGTTCCAGAACAAGTAAATATTGCGTATGGAGAAACAAGATTTACTTTTGGTAAAGACTATATCATTCCTAAGCCGTTTGACCCTAGATTAATTACGACCATTCCGCCAGCAGTAGCAAAAGCAGCGATGGATAGTGGAGTAGCGCTACGACCTATTAGTGATTGGCAAAAGTATGAAGAAGAATTATTAGATAGACTAGGAACAGATAACAAGATTGTACGATTACTACTAGATAGAGCACGTTTAGACCCTAAACGTATTGTTTTTGCTGAGTCAGATCAGTTGGATGTTCTTAAGGCAGCACAAATTGTACATGAAGAAGGGATTGCAATTCCTGTATTATTAGGAAATAGAGAGGTGATTCTTGAATTAAAAGAAGAACTAGACTTTGATGCCGATGTTGAGATTATAGATCCAAAATCTAAAGAACAACTTGAGCAAGTAAATACGTATGCAGAGATGTATTGGAAATCTCGTAAGCGAAAAGGGATTACTCTTTTTGACGCTAAAAGATTATTAAGACAGCGCGACTATTTTGCAGCCATGATGGTATGTGAAGGAGATGCAGATGGTATGCTTTCTGGTCATAGTAGAAGTTATCCTTCTGTTATAAAACCTTTATTAGAAGTTATTGGCCCGGCAAAAGGAGTTCAGAAAGTAGCAGCGTGTAACTTAATGATTACATCGCGAGGTCCTTTGTTCTTAGCAGATACTTCTATTAATATAGATCCTACTGCGACAGAACTTGCTAAGATTGCACAAATGACAGCGACTGCGGTAAAAATGTTTGGACTAGAACCCGTTGTTGCGATGATTAGTTATGCCAATTTTGGTTCTTCTAGTAATGAGAAAGCTACAAAAGTAGGAGAGGCTGTAAAATACTTACACAGACATTATCCAGATCTTATTGTAGATGGAGAAGTACAAGCAGATTTTGCACTTAATAAGGATATGCTAGAGAGTAAGTTTCCGTTTTCAAAACTTGCTGGAAAGAAAGTAAATACGTTGGTGTTTTCAAATATTGATAGCGCAAACATCACGTATAAGATGGTCAAAGAGCTGGAAAAAGCAGATAATATTGGCCCTATTTTACTTGGAATGCGTAAACCTGTACACGTCTTACAATTAGGCGCTAGTGTAGATGAAATAGTGAGTATGGCTGCGATTGCTGTGATAGATGCTCAAAAGAAAGAAAAACACGGTATGTAATATATTATTTTTAAATACGTTTTCGCGAAAGCGTACTCATAGAGAATCTATCAATAAATACCCCTTGGTAAAGATATTTTCTTACATTTACGGGCTTAACACTAGAAAAAAGATGATTACTCATTTAAGGGGTAGACTTATCGAAAAAAACCCAACCTATGTAGTTGTAGACTGCAATGGGGTTGGTTATTTTGTGAATATATCGCTGCATACCTTTTCAACACTACCTCAAGAAGAATCAATATCCATATACACACACCTTCAAATAAAAGAAGATAGTCATACACTATATGGGTTTATGGATGTGATGGAACGTGAGATATTTAGATTACTGATTTCTGTTTCTGGAATTGGGTCTAATATTGCCAGAACGATGTTGTCTTCTTTACATCCCGATCAAATAAAAAACGCAATAGCCTCTGGCGATGCTGCTACAATTCAGGGAATCAAAGGTATAGGAACAAAAACAGCACAACGCGTTATCTTAGATTTAAAAGATAAGATCTTAAAAGTGTTTGATTTGGATGTCAATTCTGCCGTACAAAACAATACACAGAAAGAAGAAGCGTTATCAGCATTAGAAACATTAGGTTTTGCAAGAAAACAATCTGAAAAAGTTTGTATGCAGATTCTTAAAGAAAAGCCAGATGCTAGTGTAGAGACAATTATAAAAGAAGCATTAAAAAAATTATAAAACCATTTTGGGGACAAAATACTACTTAAAATTACGCACACTTTTATTGGCTATTATGACGCTGTTCTTTTTAGGAACTTTTTCATCGATAGCACAAGAAGAGAACCAGGAAACAGGACAAGACTCAATACCAACTACATTCTCTTTTGGGAACTTGTCACTACCAAGCCCTAATAGTATTGTTTCAAAATATACGTACGATCCAAAGACGGATAGGTACGTATATACAGAGCAATTAGGGTCTTTTAATATTAATTACCCACTTATTTTAACGCCTGATAAATATTTTCGTCGACTCAAAAATGAGCAGATGGAGCAATATTTTAATGAAAAAGTTGCAGCCCTAGATGGACGTACAGAAGATGGAGAGCAAGCCCAAAAAAGTTTAATACCAACATTATATGTGAAATCAGATCTCTTTCAGACGATATTTGGAGGAGATGAAATAGAATTCACACCCCAAGGATCTGTAGAGATGGATCTAGGTGTTTTATTTACAAAACAAGATAATCCAGCCTTTTCACCTCGTAATAGAAGTAACTTAACGTTTGATTTTGATCAACGTATTAGTTTGAGTTTACTAGGGAAAGTAGGAGAGCGTTTACAGATAACTGCAAACTACGATACAGAATCTACATTTGATTTCCAGAACCAAATCAAATTAGAATACACCCCTACCGAAGATGATATTATCCAAAAAATAGAAATAGGTAATGTCGCAATGCCTCTTAATAGCTCCTTAATCCAAGGATCTCAAAGTTTATTTGGAGTAAAGACCGAATTACAATTTGGAAAAACAAGCATAACTGCTGTCTTTGCAGAAAATAGATCACAACCACGTACCGTAACTTCAGAAGGAGGAGCAACGGTTCAGGATTTTGAAGTAGCAGCATTAGATTATGATGAGAATAGACACTTTTTCTTAGCGCACTACTTTAGAGATAATTATGATGAGTCTTTAAGGAATTACCCGTTTATAGATAATAATATACAAATTACACGTCTGGAAATTTGGATTACTAATAGACAGAACCAAACACAGGATGCACGTAATATTGTTGCTATTCAGGATATAGGAGAGGCTGACCCTACAAATATAGGATTGGATTTCCCCCCTACAGGATTTATAAATAATCCAGCATCATCCTTTCCAGATAATAGAAATAACGATTTTAATCCACGAGGTATTACAGATCCAGGTGTACAGTCTGTACTTAATAGCGCTATTAGAGATGTAGCAACGGTACAACAAGGATTTGGCGGAGTACAAGTAAGTGATGGTGTCGATTATGTGTTATTAGAAAATGCACGTAAACTACAAGCTAATCAATATACATTATATCCAGACTTAGGATATATTTCTTTAAGTCAACGATTAAATAATGATGAGGTTCTTGGAGTTGCTTTCCAATACACCGTAGGAGGGCAAGTATTTCAAGTAGGAGAATTTGCAAATGATGGTGTAGAAGCCACTAACGGAAGTCGTCCAGATGATGATGGGGATGGAATTCCTGATCTTGCAGATGCAGATAGCCCAGTAACAAGACCCGATCAAGATAATGATGGTATTGCAGATGATGCAGATTCAGATATTAATGGTGATGGTATTCCTAACGGACAAGATGCTGATGGGAATGGAATTTTAGATACTGTAATACCAGCAGGACAAGCGGGAAGTCCTCAAAACCTAGTTGTTAAAATGCTGAAGAGTAATTTGACAAATGTACAAGAACCTGTTTGGGATTTGATGATGAAAAACATCTATCCTTTAGGTGCTTTTCAATTAGAACAAGAAGGTTTCCGTATGAATATTGTATACGCAGATCCTTCTCCCTTAAATTTTATTACGCCAGAAGGAACTGTTCCTCCTAGATTGTTTAATGGTGTTACCGATCCTGGTGAAACAGGAAGTAATGCAGATCGAGGTGCACTAGATTCTAATACACTATTACAAGTATTTAATTTAGATCGTTTAACTTCTTTTGGAGATCCTCAAGTAGGAGGAGATGGGTTCTTTGATTTTGTGCCAGGAACTACAGTACATACACAAAATGGGAGCATTGTTTTTACAACGGTCGAGCCTTTTGGAGAACATTTATTTAATATACTTCGAATAGATGATTCTGAGGTATACGATGACGGAATAGGAAACTCAGATAATGAATTAAATACATTTAACCTTCATCAGCAAGAGTATGTATATAGAACGCTTTATAAATCTACTAAGACAGTAGCTCGTGATAATGCCGAAAAGAATAAATTCCTTTTAAAAGGACGTTATAAATCTACACAAGAACAAGGAATACCATTAGGTGCTTTTAATGTGCCTCAAGGATCTGTAACGGTTACTGCTGGAGGTAGAGTGCTGGTAGAAGGATTAGATTATACGGTAAATTACCAGTTGGGTCGTGTCATCATTTTAGATAAGTCTTTAGAAGCTTCTGGAATTCCAATCTCTGCTTCGGTAGAGAATAACGCTGTTTTTGGGCAGCAAAATAAGCGTTTTACAGGTCTTAATGTAGAACACCGTTTTAGTGAAGACTTCATCATTGGAGGTACATTTTTAAACTTAAATGAACGACCACTAACGCAAAAAGCTACTTATAGTTTTGAGCCTATTAATAATACCATATTTGGTATTAATGCGAGTTACTCTACAGAAGTTCCTTTCTTAACAAGATTGGTAAATAAACTTCCGAATATTGATACCGATGCTCCTTCTAATTTCTCTATACGAGGAGAGGCAGCATTCTTATCTCCAGGGCAACCTAAGGGAACGGATTTTAATGGAGAAGCTACGTCGTATATAGAAGATTTTGAAGCGTCACAAACAGCGATTGACGTGAGTAGTCCTTTACAGTGGTTTTTATCTTCTGTGCCAGATAGTTTTGGAGGAGAGTTACCTAATAATGATCTTTCAGTAGGTTTTAGAAGAGCAAAATTAGCTTGGTATACAATTGACCCTGTATTCTATAACTCACAACGCCCTGATGGTATTTCTGATACAGATCTTTCATTACCAGAAACACGTCGTGTTTTTAGAAATGAGATTTTCCCGCAACAAGATATTGTTGCAGGTCAAACACAAGCGTTATTTACACTTGATTTAGCCTATTTTCCTGATGAAAGAGGGCCTTATAACTTTAGTGTAGATGCACAGGATCAAGAATTAAGTAATCCAGAACAAAACTTTGGAGGTATTATGAGGCAACTCACCTCTACAGATTTTGAACAAGCAAATGTAGAGTTCGTTGAATTCTGGCTATTAGATCCATTTTTTGCTAATAACGATACAACGAATTCAGGTGGTAAATTAACAATCAACTTAGGAAGTATCTCAGAAGATGTTCTTAAAGATGGTCGTAAACAATATGAAAACGGACTTCCTGAAGTCGCGTTTCCTCAGGTTGGGTTTGATGAAGCAACTACATCAACAAATTGGGGTAAAGTCCCTACCAATCAATCTCTAGTATATGCGTTTGATACAGAGGGCGGTGCACGTGCAAATCAAGATGTTGGATATGATGGTTTAAATGATGCAGAAGAAGGAAATGTATATCCTGGATTTGCAGGACTACCTGATCCAGCAGGAGATAATTATGATTATTTCTTAAATGCACAAGGAGGTGTTGTCGAGCGATACAAAAGCTTTAATAACTTACAAGGTAACTCACCTGTTGAAGTAACGCAAACAAACAGAGGGTCTACAACGTTTCCAGATATAGAAGATGTTAATCGTGACAATACGATGAATACGATAGATGCTTATTTTGAATATGAGCTAGATATCAATCCTGGGTCTCTTAATATAGAAACAAATGAGTTTGTTACAGATGTACGTGAACTTACCGTAACAACCCAAGACGGATCTTCATTACCTACACGTTGGGTGCAATTTAGAGTGCCTATTAATCAAGCTACAAATGTAGTAGGAGGGATTTCTGATTTCAGAGCCATACGTTTTATGCGTATGTATATGAGTGATTGGCAGAATGATATTATTCTTCGTTTTGGAACCTTGGATTTAGTTCGTGGAGATTTTAGAAGATACTTATTGACATTAGACCCAGACGAAACTACAGAACAAGATCAAGCAGATAATACGTTGTTTGAAGTCGCTGCGGTTAACATAGAAGCAAATGAAACACGTTCTCCAGTGCCTTATAACTTACCCCCTGGAGTACAGAGAGAACGATTAAATAACAACAATAATAATATTCGTCAGAATGAGCAGTCGCTTTCTATACGTGTAAATAATCTTGAAGAGCAAGATTCTCGAGGAGTCTATAAATTCTATAATCTAGACATGCGGCAGTATAAGAACCTCCGTATGTTTATGCATGCAGAAGCGCTTATTGAAGATGGTAGTGACGGCTTAAATAATGATAATATTGTTGGTTTTGTACGTATGGGTACAGACCTTAATAGTAACTTCTATCAAATAGAATTAGGATTAGAGCCAACACCGTTTAATGTTGCCCAGACTGATAGAGGAGCTATTTGGCCTGCGGTAAATGAAATGGATCTGGATTTGGGATTACTACAAACAATTAAAGCCAAGATTATTTCTGGTGATGTAGACGATGACCCTGATGCGATTACATACTTTGACCAAAATGGAGATCGTATACCAGACGCAGATCAGGTGTGTTATGTGCCAGGTGAATTACGTATAGGAGTAAAAGGACTTCCTAGTTTTGGTGATATTAGAACACTATTATTAGGGGTTAAAAATGGAAATCCAACAACAAGTATAGATATAGGATGTTCTCCAGGTGAGATAGGCGGAGAAGTGTGGTTTAATGAATTGCGTCTCTCAGATTTAAGTAATGAAGGTGGATGGGCAGCTGTTATAAATGCAGATGGAAATATAGCCGATTTTGCTACAGTGTCTGCAACAGGTAGACAAAGTACTGTAGGATTTGGAAGTATAGAGCAAGGTCCCGCAGAGCGTAGCTTAGAAGATGTTTTTCAATATGATATAGTTACTAATGTAGAGATAGGGCAACTATTACCTAAAAAATGGGGCATTAAATTACCATTTAACTATGCCATAGGAGAAGAAATTATCACACCAAAATTTGATCCTCAATTTTTAGATCTAGAATTAGATGATAGACTTGATAATGCAGCTACGCAAGAAGAAAGAGACGATATAGAAGGAGCTGCTATCGAGTATACAAGACGTAAGAGTATTAATTTTATAGGAGTTCGTAAAGAGCGCACAGGAGATAAGAAACCAATGCCTTATGATGTAGAAAATCTTACGTTCTCATATTCATATAGTCAAGTAGATCATAAAGATTTTGAGATTGAGCAATCTAGAGATCAGAATGTACGTTTAGGCGGTACTTATAATTTTGACTTTCAGAATAAACCAGTAGAACCATTTAAGAAAAATGACTCTTTATTTACAGGTAAGTATTGGAAGTTTCTTAAAGACTTTAACTTTAATTATTTACCGTCAAATATTTCTGTAAGTTCTAATATTGTGAGACAGTATAATGAGCAGAAGTTTAGAGATCTTTTAGGGAATCAAAGCGATATTAGTATCCCTAGACTTTTTCAACGTAATTATCTATTTGATTGGCAGTACAGCGTAAATTTCCCGATCACAAATAGTTT
>JBLHOX010000044.1:0-12483 GCA_047623725.1 Dokdonia sp.
CATCTGATAGTTTACTTCTGGTAAGAGCAAAAGCAGCATATTCATTTAATCTGAAAGATGTGAATGATGATTTAGAAAATGCAAATATGGTCATTGAGAGCAGAACAAATGCAGAGGCTTATCTTAAAAATATTTTCGGCGAGCAGGAATATACCGTCAAAGACTTAGATAGCTTAAAAAAAGCATTTCCAAATGACACGTTACTGCAGTCACAAGCATTGCGAATGAGTAATTTTATAACCTATAATTTTACCCCTGAACGAAATGCGTCGAGGAAAGAATCCTTACTTAATTTTAAGAAATTTATGCTGAATCAGGACTATCCTGAAAGAACTCTTATTGGTGATTCTGTACAAGACAAACTTTATAGTGTCTACGGGAATAATCAAGTAGATGCACAGGCCACTTTTTTAAGCCACGGAACATTAACATCAGGTTTCTTGACTACCAAGTATCTTCATCAAGATAGCATTAATATATTTGAAAATATCAAGATAATGCCTTTGAGGGTTTCTGCTTATGGTAGTGAATACGATAAAGATATAGCCCTTGCCATACGCTATGCAGTGGATCAAGGAGCCAAGGTGATTAATATGAGTTTTGGGAAGCGATTTTCAATGGATAAGCACTGGGTCGATGATGCGATTAAATATGCACAGAGTAAAGGAGTATTAATAGTTAAATCAGCAGGAAATGAACGATTTAATACTGATTTGCTTGAAAATACAAAGTACCCTAATGATTATAATGATAGAACCGAGTTCAGTAACAACTTTATCACCGTAGGAGGCACATCTTATAGGCTCAATGAAAAACTCCTGTATTATGCAACCAATTACGGTCAAGAAACCGTAGATGTTTTCGCTCCCGGATATGGGCTTACAGGACTTCGTCCAAATAACCAGATTGGAGCGAATCTACAAGGTACTTCATCTGCTACTGCTATCGTATCTGGAATTTCTGCGTTGCTGTTTTCATACTATCCAGAACTGAATGCTACAGATGTGAAAAAGATTATCCTTGAATCAGGTTTGGCATTTGACCATTTGGTCAACCTTCCTAAGAATAGAGGAGAAGAAACGGTACAGAAACCCTTTAGTCAATTGTCCAAATCGGGCAAATTGATCAATGCCTATAATGCTTTTTTGTTGGCAGACACATACAAAAAACGCTAAATACTTTATTTCATCTACATAATGCTTAAATAACACATCCTTTTTCGCGAATAAGGAGTTCTAATTCGCGAAATCGGAATATATCTCGTTGTGAGACTACTGAAAATCAACCAATTTTGAACTGTTTTAAAACGACAAGCTCACGAGCATATTCAATTTTAATTAATTCAGTTCAAAATGATTATGAAAACACGTTTAACACCCTATTTTATAACGCTGCTATTTGTTACGATTTGTATTCAACTATACAGTTGTCAAACCGACGATAGAGATCAACTAGAGGCTCAAAGTAGTCATCATAGAAATCATGCTACCGTAAAAACAATTTCGGGAAAAGATATTCCAGAAATCTTGCAGGTAATTAAAAAGGAATCAAATAAAGATTTAAAATTTTCCTTAACGCCTTCTCAAGGGCTTTCTCGTTCAACAGAAAGTACTATAAGTGGCACTTTAAACACAGACAAAATCCGTCAAGTAACAGATCATGAAGGCAAGTCTAACTATACATTTAGCTTGACTAAAGAAGGAGAAATTACTGAGTTTTCCGTTGTTAATTATGTTTTAAAAGAGTCTGGATCTGGATATTATAGTTACTTTCTAGAATTTATGCCTGATGAAAATTGGCTTCGTACAACACCAAACCCTAACGATTTATTAGTATTTACAGGAACTTTAATAGTGTATGATAGATATGGCGTTTATGTAGGAGAAAATGAATTTATAAACGGAGTAAGAACAGCGCAACTAGTAAGAACTGCTTGCCCAGATGATGATGATGATAATACAACAGGAGGAGGAGGTAATGAAGGCCCTAATACTAGTGATAACCCTAGTAATGATGATGGTTCTGATAGCAGTGATAGTTCTGAAGGAACACATGGACATAACATTGAAGTTGATATAACGTGTGGTTGTGCTCCTGGGCATGATGGAGGAAATTCAAATGATAGCTGTTCTTGCACTGTCACTGATATTATTATCAATATAAATTTTGCAGATCAAAATGACGATCCCATTGCAAAAACACCTCTTCGTAATCCTTGTCCACCTATAGTAGACACCTGTAATTCTCAAAATGATTGTGAGTATGGGTTTGATCTAAACTGTGATTGTTTACCCAATCCTAGTGATGAAGAAAATTCTTCTGATGGAATTATTCTTAGTTTAGATATAATTATGGATTTAAATGCTCTTTTAGGAACAAACGATTCTTACATATATCCAGCAGATGTAAACCCTGATGATGCTCATTATTTTGATACAGTAGATCAATTTTCAGAGTTTTTGCAAAATCCAGAACTTGATTTAAGTCAACCATTAATCGATACCGATGAAGGTAATCGTATCACAACTTTCAGAGTAGATTATGGTCTTACAAACCTTGACCTATTTGTAAATCAAATTTTAAACAATCCCATTGAAAATCAAGAATATGAATTCATAGAAGTAACTTCAGAATTGAGTGGAATTACAATAGGATCTTCATGGGAACAAACTGCTGTAGAACATGTTATTGTAGGGAATGAGGCAATAATTACAGTTTTTGGAAGCCTAAATTTCAATTTATTTATTGAATCAATTGGGACAATCTATACAGATGTAAAGATTTTTGAATTGCATATTGACATTAATACAGGGGAACCTATTTCAATATTTGATATTGAAGACTAAATAAATGTATATGATTTTATTAGCAACACAAGAAGTAATACAAAATACAAGAAAGTCATTGGAATTAGAAAGTTGGAGTATTCCATTAGTATTTTGGCAAGTCATTAATTTAATTGCTCTTATTGTAATTATTTTTCTACTCTTTAAAATATTGATCAAGCTTTCAAAGAACAAATAAAAAATAGTCCAAATAGCTTGTTCTCTTAAAAAGCACAAGTTAGCATGGAAGCTATACTGGTAAAGTCAGTAATGATTTATTCAGGTAGCGACTTACTTTTACAGTTCTTATTCTTACATACCAAAAACTTCTTTAATACAAAAGGAGAAGGGATATTACATTCTAATTTATATGAAGCGCATATAGTAGATGTAAGGAATTTTTCTCTCCATATTTTAATAATAATTATAAAACATATATAAAAAAACAAATAGAACATTAACGCCTTTTTCTAGTTTATTTGGTTTAGTTAGGGGGGACTGTTTTTAAAAACTATAACACGCGCTATGGTATCATATATCCCTATGTATTATATGTAGATACTATAGGTTATAGTTTTTAAAAACAATAAACCAATATGAACTACCACATCGTATAACTTAAATGATTACTATGAATTATGAAGAAACATATAACTATTTTCGTAAGCGTATTCCTATTAATTATAATAACAGTTATTACACTAAGCTCTTTTGCATCTCCGGATGATGAAATAGTAGGTGTTTGGGTGTCAGAAGAAGACCCAAACTGGAGTATTGAATTTACAAATACAGGATTATGTTATTGGTACTATTCAGGAGAAGATATAGATACTTTTACTTATACAACTTCAGAAACATCTCCTCAATGTGGTTATGAGGTGAGAACAGGAGTAGTAGAAGATTATTATTTAAGACTGGTAGATGAAGATGAAGATACTCGCTGCTATGAAATTTTAGGGATAAATGATGAAACCCTTTCATTTAGTGCTATTGGATTACAAGTGAAGAATTATTATTTTCTGAAACAATAATAAAATAATAACTGCTTTTTAATCTATATGGACACAGGAATAAATAGTTTTGGAAATACGTGTAATGAATAATTAAAATAAATAAAACAATGCTTAGACTAACGTTACTACTATTATTTATTTCAAATTTTCTTTTCTCTCAAACATTTGAAGATGATAATACTCTTATTATTTTATTTGATGAGAGTAACGGAAGTATAGCTTCTAAAACTATTAGCAAGTCTCCGAGCGTTTTTAATTACTATCATATCCCATTAGATGATAACAATCAGAAAGACCCGTTTGACGATCAAAATAATAGAGTGTCTTTTCGGTATAGTATATACAAGGATTTTGACCATGCTCAAAGAAAAGATTCTGTTTTCATTCTTAAAGTAAATAAAAGCTTTCTAAGAAAGAATAAAACTATTATTATAACCAAAGATGATCTTAACACAATGGATAGGCTAAAGTTGTTTTTAAAACTAGATGGCGCTAAAAATATTTTTTTAATAGATAAAAGCGAGATCAAAGATGGTAAACTTATAATGCGCCAAGTATTTTTTTCCTATATGTATGCTATATAACAAACATTAAGAGACCGTCTAAGACACAAATTATTTGAGATATGTGAGTACAGGTATTAATTCTTTTTCTAAAAGTTGTACAGAATAATGTTTAAATTTATAATATGAGATATTTATTTTTAATAGTATTTATAATGAGCACATTTAATGGATTCGCTCAAAATCAAATCAATAATACTCCTGTTGTTTTTATTCATTTTGATATATCTAATTCATATCAAGAAAAAATTTCTTGTGAAAAAGAAGGTGATATAGTTCAAAGATGTTTTTACCAATATACATTTCCAGAACAGAATAAATACACTTTAAAAAAGGAAACACTTCTTTTAAGTTATAATCAATATCGGGATTTTGATGACCAAGAATTAAATAGACCTGTATTAACTTTTAATGTTGATAAGAGCTTCCTAAAGAAGAATAGAAAAATGATCTTTACGATCAAGGATTTACATGCTTTAGGATATGAAAAAGTAAAAACTTTATTTATTGATGCAAAACATATTTTATTGTTAGAAAAAGATTCTGCAAATAAGAATCAATTCATAGTTAAGCAACTTGCTTCCTTTATGAATTCAGAAGAATAATTTATAACATTTGAATGAGGCTATCGGAGTTTCTAGATAATAATAATACTTAATTACCACGTTTCCCTCTTTTAGAGAAGGATTTAAACACCCATTGTATTTGTTGCAATTTTACCACATCTGTATTCAGATGCTTTGGGTTATAGTCCTGTGATATTAAAGAGAAGTATGTATATAAAAACAATCTTATACCTAGTAATTTAAACACGCTATCAAGTCGTTGATGATTTAAGATATCAGCTTTTTAACCAAACCTTTATTTTGATACTATATCCTTTATGTATGTGAATTTAGGGGTAAATAGTACGTATTGGGTATAGTTTTTTATCGAGTTTTCACCCCGAAAAGCAGGGCTATACACCCATTTCATCCATAGTAACTGCACCACATTTTCAATTGGAGCTTTGGGTATAGTCCTATAATACCACTTAAAACTTAAAATAGCATAAATAATTAGTTTCTAGAGCACCTATATTTCAGGATAAAATCAAACCGTAGCTAAGGCTATGATTTGATTTTCTACTTTATCTAGGCACACTAAAATTCAAATTATTTTTATCCGATTTTAAATTATAATTGGTATGATTTTAAAAAAGAAATATGAACATGACAATAGAATACTATGCTCAACAATTAGAAGCTATACATTATAAATCTTTATGGGTAGGTCAAAATGTGATGGAAAAGATAGATGTTATCTCAAATCATACCGCATTTGTACGCCCTATACCAGAGATTCATAGTGTCGCAGAAATCATAGGACATTTGATAGCTTTACAGATAGATGTCATTAATAAATTAAAAGAGCATTTTAATTTACAGCAAGCCTATCAACCCGATCATTGGCGCTCTAATGAAGAACTTAAAACAATTGGGTGGAAACAATTAAGAGAGGATTATAAACAAAGTATTTTAACATTGGTCGTCTTGATTGGAAACAAGGATGATTCTTTACTGGAGAAAACATATAGGGAAGATAATCACAAAAGCAGCTACCCCTTTGAATATGCGTTAGAAGGTGTCATTCATCACATACTATATCATTTAGGACAATAGGTATTACCATTAAGCTCCTTATTAGAAAAGAACTTCACGTATAGTACGCTTTTAGTGTTAGATGCAAATTTTACTATACTAAGTGTTATGTATAGGCTTACGTAACAGTATGTTTACTATGCTTCTTACCCAAACAAATGCCGTACAATATTTTTGTAATTATTTGTTTGAATCAGAAGTATTATTTTTTACTAAGGTTTCTATACTATTTTGAAGTTTTTCAATTCTGTAAGAGATCATTCCGACATACGTGTCTGGAGGAGTCATTTTTGATGATCCAAAACCATCTTTTAAATTTAGATTAAATATCTCTGAATATTTATTGTTTAAAATATCTGTGTAAGTACATTTAATTACTATATGAGATTTTGTTTTGTGCTTATGATCATTTGCTAATTCAAATGCATGATTCTTAAAAGTATAATCAGGAGGAAAGTTTGAATATTTCCTATTAAGAAAACCTTGACCTTCTATTGTTCGATCTAAATGATGCGTTATGTCTAAATCCTTGATAATATTAAAACAAACATCTGTAGCTAATCCTTTACCTACATTTTTTATAACTATATATTGTCCAGATGGATTGGTTTCATTAGATTCTAGATATATAATTATATATGGTTTAATACTGGCTTCTCTAACTAATTTACTTTCCTCAACTAATTTATGGGTAAAATAAACATATATAATTGTTGCAGAAACTAGTATGAACGAGAATGTTATTTGAATTATTTCCATATTTATAAATTTTATTACCCAAACAAATGCCGTACAACATCGTGTACTTTTGCCACTTTAATGATTTTGATGGTGTAGTCGTGATCTGGGATTTTGCAGTATTTAGAAACAATAATCCCTTTAAAACCTAGTTTTTCTGCTTCATGGATACGCTGTTCTACACGTGTAACAGGGCGTACTTCTCCAGCAAGACCAATTTCTGCGGCAACGCATAATGATTTATCTATGGCAATATCTACATTGCTAGATAGTATAGCAGAAATAACAGCAAGATCAATAGCAGGATCATCTACAGAAATGCCTCCTGTAACATTGAGGAATACATCTTTGGCACCTAATTTAAAACCAGCCCTTTTTTCTAAAACAGCGAGTAGCATATTGAGTCGTTTTACATTATAGCCTGTAGCACTACGTTGAGGTGTTCCATACACGGCTGTGCTTACGAGCGCTTGTATCTCAATCATAAGTGGGCGAAGACCTTCTAGGGTTGCAGCAATCGCAGTACCACTTAACTCTTCATCATTTTTTGAAATTAAGATCTCGCTAGGATTAGATACTTCACGCAAACCACTTCCTTGCATTTCATAAATTCCTAACTCATTGGTGCTTCCAAAACGGTTTTTGTGTGCTCTTAAGATGCGATACACATGATTACGATCTCCTTCAAATTGGAGAACGGTATCTACCATATGTTCTAAGATCTTAGGGCCTGCAATATTGCCATCTTTTGTAATATGCCCAATCAAGATCACAGGTGTAGCCGTTTCTTTAGCATATTTAATAAGTTCAGAAGTGGTCTCGCGTATTTGAGAGATACTTCCAGGACTACTTTCTATATGATTGGTATGTAATGTTTGTATAGAATCTATAATAACAATATCAGGTTGTATTTCTGAAATATGTTTAAAGATATTTTGTGTCTTGGTTTCTGCGAGGATATAACATCGATCACTATCTGGATGAATGCGTTCTGCTCGCATTTTTATTTGTTGCAGACTTTCTTCTCCCGAAACATAAAGGGTTTTATAGGGGAGGTTTAAAGATATTTGAAGGCAGAGTGTACTTTTCCCAATCCCAGGTTCTCCTCCTAATAATATTAATGACCCTGGCACAAGACCTCCACCAAGAACACGGTTGAGCTCGCCATTTTTTGTGTCAAGCCTAATCTCTGCTGATGCCGTTATCTCATTTATTTTTAAAGGTTTATTGGTGCGAGTATTCGCTTTCGCGAAAGCGGTATCCTGTTTCCAATCCTTTGTGTCTGCTTTTTGGATGATTTCTTCGACAATCGTATTCCATTCTTTGCATGCATGGCATTGTCCTTGCCACTTGGCGTGTTGTGTGCCGCAGTTTTGACAGAAGAATGTGGTTTTTGTTTTGGCCATGGCTAATTTTCGCGTTAAGCTAATGCAACATTTAGATTTGCTAAAATACTAATAAAAATAGGTAGAAATACCTGTTTTTTGATAACATAAGCATCCTATATTTGTAGTATCAAAAACATATATATGTTTTGATAAATATTTAATTGGGGGATTGAATATTACACAAAGAGCAGTTACTTAGTAACTGCTCTTTTTTAATTTTATAGATAGGTGTGAGTTTGCGTTTAATATCCAAAATCTGCTTTAATTTGATCTGCTTTATCTAGCATTAAATCTTTTGTTAGGAAAGAGATTTCTTCCAGTAAGTATGCATTTTGATACGTACGCATTGCTTTTTTAGGTTCTCCAGATTTTTCAAAAGATAATGCGAGGTAGTAATTACCTAACATCGTGTCTGGATATTGTTTTCTTGCTAATTGACCAAGTTGCGCCATACCTTCCCAATTAGATTTTTTTTGTAATGCCTTACCTACCGCAACAATATCATTAACGCGTATAGGGTCATCTAGTCCAAAAAGTTGCTTTACAGTAGTGTACTTGTCAATAAGATAGTCATACGGAGATCCGTCTAATTTAAGTAGTACTTCTTTATATTCTTTTTTACTAATAGGACGGTATATCGAGAAGATCTCTTCGATAGCTCTAGGAATAGCTCTGCCTACAAGAGAGTAGTGTGTTGCTCCTTCAAAATTGTCATAATAATATTTTAGGTTTGTATTTGAAACGATTTTTATTTGACTATTTAGTAGCTCTATGGTTTCTCGTAAGACCCTAATATCTTCTGTAGCAGTGGCTAGGTAGTAAAATATTTTTTGTTGTGTCGCTCCTAGTCTGGCAACAAGTCGTGTTTCCATCTCTGGAGCGAGATCAGGACTTAATGATATATATCCTTGAAAAAGAGCTGGACTCTTCATAAGATAATAGTTCATAAAATTAGCAGTAAGGTCATGGCCTACTACGATCCTAAACTGATTAGTACGATATTTTTCATCTAGCCATGGCATTAACTCTAAACCTACAAACTCAAAAAAGGCAGCACCCTCGTCTATAGGTAAATAACTTACTTCATCATAATAGGTATCGCTATCTCTTGTGTCTACTTGATTAATTCCTACAACGATAGCTTCTGGCATTTCTTCCCAATAGCTATAGTAATCTACATTACCAGCTACAGGTTCAAATAAGTAGTCTCCATCTAATACAACAATAACAGGGTATGTCTTTTCTACATTAGACTCATAATTGCGGGGTAGTTGTATTTTGAGTTGGCGTCCCCCATCTAATTTTATAGAGGAGATTTCTTCATATTGTGTTTGTGCAATACTTGCAAATGAGAAGCATACACATAAAATTGAAAAAAAGATTGATTTCATTAAGGCTGTTTTTTTAATATGTGCCCTAAAATACAAAATTTTATCTGCGACGTATCACAAATATATAAAGAGCAAAGAGTCCACCTATAATGATATTAAAAATAGTTTGTGTTCCCCAGATGATAGAACCAAAAGCGTTTCCATCTGTATCAGTGTATCCAAAAAAAGTAAAAACGGCTACCATAGCGATAGGATAGGCTCCCATGCCTGCATTGGTGGCGCTCATAGCAAAAGCACCTACAACAAAAGCAGCAAGTGTCACACCTGTAGATATACCTTGTAGTCCAGGAACGGTGAAGGTCACAATCCAAAACATAGCAATATACATAGTCCAAATAAACAATGTGTGAAAGATGAAAGCGGCATTTTTCTTCATTGATAAAATGCTTTTGACCCCTTCTAAAATACCTAAACCAAACGCACGAATTTTAACAATAAATGAATGTGATGATTTTTTGAGAATACGCAACCCTATAATCCCAATAATCAAAAGGACGGCAAGACTTATTATAGAAGGGATAGGGTTTGCTTCTCTTTTAAAATAGTCAATAAGTGTTGTAGATTGTAGTATGACCGCAGTAATCATAATCAAAAGAAGCATGATAAGATCTGCAATACGTTCTGATACAATGGTTCCAAATGCTTTTTCAAAAGGAATCTTGTCAGTACGTTGTATAGAGACGGCGCGTAATACTTCACCAGACCGAATAACAAAGGTGTTTGCAAAATAACCTGTCATGACAGCGGCTAGGCTATTGCCAAGCTTGGGCTTATATCCCATAGGTTCTAGCATAAACTTCCAGCGATAGGCTCTTGAGATATGACTTAAAATGGAAAAAATAAAAGAGATCACAATCCATAGTGGATTTGCGTTTTTTATAGTATTCCACAAGTCGATTCTATCCTGTGGGCTCATTTTTCCTAACCAAAGCCACATTAAAAAAACTCCCAGGGCGAGTGGGAGTATAATTTTAAGTGCTTTTATAGCTTTTTTATAAGCCACAGGCTTATTTTAATAGGTTTGTATTTTCATCTGGAAAGCAAAGCGTAGGTTTAAACTTTTTTGCTTCGTCAAAATCCATAAACGCATATACGATGAGTATTAAGGTGTCGCCTTTTGCAACTTTTCTAGCAGCAGCACCATTTAATGTGATCTCTCCACTTTTTCTAGGCCCAGGAATAGCATACGTTTCTAAACGCTCACCATTGGTAACATTTACAATTTGAACGCGTTCTCCTTCTATAATATTTGCAGCATCCATAAGATCTTCATCAATGGTAATACTTCCTATATAATGTAATTCAGCCCCTGTTACTTTAACACGGTGAATTTTAGATTTTACAACATTTACTAGCATAGGTCAAAGATACGTATTTTAGTTAATAGCCATATTGTCTATGAGGCGTATTTCCCCTGCAAAAGCAGCGATAAAGGCTAGGTATTTTTGATGAGTGCGCTTTCGCGAAAGCGGTCTCAGGTTCTTTATATTTGAGATTTCAAAATATTCTAAGTGAAGGTGGGGATTGTTTTCAAATTGAACAGTGACCCATGCTCTAATTGTGTTAGCACTTTTTGAATTAAAATCTTTTTTTACTTGATGAAGTATGTTGTAAATAAACGTTGCTTCTTCTAATTGTTGAGAGGTAAGTCTAGCGTTACGGCTACTCATTGCAAGACCATTTTCTTGTCTATGAATAGGACATCCTGTTATTTTAAGGGGTAATTTTTCTATTTCAGCAAGTTTTTTTACAATAAGTAATTGCTGGTAATCTTTTTCTCCAAAAAAAGCTTCATCAGGATTGACTTGTCTAAATAGATGATTAAGAACAGTCCCAACACCATCAAAATGTCCTGGTCTATGTGCTCCCTCCATAACAGTTTCAATACCCTTAAAGTTGTATTGCTTTGAGACTACTTGATTCCCGTATACCTCTTGAGGTGTAGGTGCATAAATACATATGCGATTTTTGTATGTATCTAAAAATGAGATGTCTTTATCGAGAGTTCTAGGATATTTATCTAAATCAGCCGTATTATTAAACTGCGTAGGATTTACAAAAATACTCACAATTACATAGTCATGTAGTTTTAAACCAAAGTCAATAAGTGATGCATGACCTTGATGTAAAGCCCCCATTGTCGGGACAAAACCTATAGAAGATTTTTGCTCCTTTTTCTCTGAAACATATTTCGCTATTTCAGTTTTTGTTTTTATTATGTTCACTTTATCAAAAAATTAACGCCTGCAAACTTACTATATTAAAGGCAGATTGCATAAAATTTAGTATTTTTGCGTGTTTTTAGACATAAAAGTAATCAACAATATTATATATGAAAGATAAGAGGATATTATACGTGTCATCTGAAGTTATACCTTATCTACCAGAGACCGAAATTGCCTCTATGTCGTTTGAAGCTCCTCAAATGGTAAATTCTAAGGGAGGTCAAATACGCATTTTTATGCCTCGCTATGGCAATATCAATGAGCGCAGGCACCAACTACATGAAGTAATAAGGCTTTCAGGAATGAACTTAGTCATTAATGACTTTGATATGCCACTTATTATAAAAGTTGCATCTATACCTAAAGAGCGTATACAAGTATACTTTATTGATAATGAAGAGTACTTTAAGAGAAAGGCAACCTTTACAGATGAAGATGGAAATCTTTTTCCTGATAATGATGAGCGTGCGATCTTCTTTGCAAAAGGAGTTGTAGAGACAGTTAAGAAATTAAACTGGTCTCCAGATATCATTCATGTACATGGATGGTTAGCGTCATTATTACCATTGTATCTTAAGAAATACTATGCTAGTGAGCCTTTGTTTAGTCAAAGTAAAATAGTAACATCTGTCTATAATCAAGGGTATGAAGGTTCATTAAGTACAGAAATGATCAATAAGATTGCTTTTGACGGAATTGA
>JBLHOX010000045.1:0-12457 GCA_047623725.1 Dokdonia sp.
GGGGAGACGCTTATTGATACCGTAAATAATATCCTGTCTATGAAAGTAGATATGGTCGTGATGCGTCATCCAAATCCTGGAGCAGGCGTATTCTTATCAAAACATATAGACGCCAGTATCGTAAATGCAGGTGATGGGGCGCATGAGCATCCTACACAAGCGTTATTGGATAGTTATTCCATACGTGAACGCTTAGGCGAAGTAGCGGGTAAAAATGTGGTGATTGTGGGTGATATCTTGCATAGCCGTGTGGCGTTGTCTAATATATACGCGCTCAAGTTACAAGGTGCTAATGTGAAAGTATGTGGCCCTAAAACCCTAATGCCAAAATATATTGAAAGTTTAGGTGTTGAGGTGGAGTTAGACTTGCGTAAAGCATTGCAATGGTGTGACGTGGCAAATATGCTTCGTGTGCAGAATGAGCGAATGGACATCAGTTATTTTCCAAGTACCAGAGAATATACACAACAATACGGAGTCAATAAACAAATCTTAGAATCCCTAGATAAAGAGATTGTAATTATGCACCCTGGTCCTATCAATAGAGGGGTGGAGATTACGAGTGATGTTGCCGATTCTGGGCAAGCGATTATTTTGAATCAGGTAGAAAATGGGGTCGCAGTACGTATGGCAATTATCTATTTATTAGCATCTAAAATCAAGCAATAATGAAGGTAACACAAACAGATACGTATACAGTTCTTGAAGATGAACGTGATGATGTATTGGATTTTGCTTCTTATTTAGAACGTATCGTTCCAGACAAATATGAAGATCGCCATCTCGTTATTGATCTTTTAAAATACACAGCACTTACCCTAGAACAACTCGTTGCCTTTATCAAGCTCTCTAACGACCAACGTGCTGATAAAAAGTCTTTTGTATTTGTAAATACAGATATTGATTACGATCTGATTCCAGACGAGATGATCGTCGTTCCTACTTTACAAGAAGCCGAAGATATCATCCAAATGGAAGAAATTGAACGTGATTTAGGGTTTTAATATGAGTGCACTTACTCCTCAGAAAAAAAACATTAAAATAGCTATCATAGCGATCTTCGTACTCACTGGAATTATTGGAATTGTATTGGGGTCTTTCTTTGATATTGATACACACTATTCTACTCAGAATCGTGTGGAGATTAAGGATATGATACAAGTGCCAGCGATTATTTGTATTGTTATCTATGCTATTCTAGCAACTATTTTATTTTATATTCAACCACCAAAAAAGATGAAACCTTTGCGGTTTTTTATTTATGTTGCTGTATATGTGGTATCTGTTTATTCTTTATTTAAAAGCCTAAGCGCAAATATATATAGCTATGCTAATATGCAATCTAAAGACAACTACATAATTGTAAGTGCTTTAGATGTATCTGCAAGTGGTATAGAAGATGAGTTAGGAGATATACGCTATTATATAGTAGGTGCTAGAGTAGAGCATGGGTATTATTCAGAACTTAATTTTGAAGTGCCACAACAGCGTTACTTTAAAATTAAAAGTAAAGAAGAAACGATACGATTAAAGTTATACGAAGGGTATTTTGGATATTATCATTCTCCTGAAATACGGATTGATTAAAATTTTTAAATCAAGTTATTATTCCTAAATCATTGCTTTCTGGCATTCGAAAAGTTGTCGTAAAATGTGAAGTGAATATTCCGTAGAATTTCGGACTGTCTGAGCGTAGCGAGTTTCTGAAATTCAGGAATAGAGCGATACATTTAGACAAGGTTTCGCCAGCCTAGACTTTTTTGTTTCTTTTTTTGGCGATGAAAAAAAGAAAAGATAACTACTATAAATTCCCTTAAAAACTGATAACACCTTATTTAAAATCCGAATCCCCTTTCCCTTGCTCTAAAGGGTGGGTGTATTCTTTTAAACTTCAGAAGCAATGTCGATGAGATTCCCGCCTACGCGGGAATGAAAATATCTTCACAAGAACCCAAAGTATTAAATAGATATGTATATTTTCGCGCATATATTATAAACAATATCCATCGTTAGTTTTACCATGAGTATAGGCAGTACCCTTACCGTATCTATTTTAGGCTGTTATGCCGCGGCTCCGGGTGCGTTTAAAAATCCGACGTCTCAAGTATTGGAGATTCGGAATCATCTATTTTTAATAGATTGTGGGGAAGGAACACAGGTTGCCTTGCGGCGAAACAAAATAAAGTTCGTACGCATCAAACATATTTTTATATCGCATTTACACGGAGACCATTTCTTTGGCTTGATGGGGTTGATCTCAACGTTTAGTTTATTAAAACGTACAGCACCACTCATTATTTATGGACCTGTAGGACTTAAAGAAGTGATTTTGTTACAACTGAAACTGACACAAAGTTTTACCAGTTATCCATTACATTTTAAAGAACTAAAAAGTAAAGAACCGCAAGTCGTGTATGAAGATGATTTGGTAACAGTCACAACCATTCCGTTAAAACATCGCATTTATGCCAATGGGTATTACTTTCAGGAAAAAGAAGGATTTCGTAAATTAGATATCAACGCTGTACTGAATCTCGATATAGACAAGGCGTATTTTAATAAAATCAAACAAGGAGGCGATGTTACCTTAGATGACGGTACCGTAGTTCCTAATTCAGAACTGACCTTTGATCCGCCAACACCTAAAAGTTATGCGTATTGTAGCGATACAACCTATAAACCTGCGATTGCAGATCAAATACAACATGTGACGGCGCTTTATCACGAATCTACATTTCTAGAGAGCCATGAGCATTTGTGTAAACCAACAGGGCATAGCACTGCCAAACAAGCCGCAACCATTGCCAAACAAGCAAACGCAAATAATCTTATCTTAGGGCATTATTCCACAAGATATCATGATATCAACGAATTTAAAGAAGAAGCACAAACCATATTTCCTCACGTGCATCTCGCAGATGATGGCGAAGTATTTACGTTTTAAGAATTAAGACACCATGGAAGAAAAGAAACCAATAAACAAAAAAGCAGCCGCACAGTTGCAAGAACATTTTGATCTATTATTGCCTCGTAATCTTTTTCTCGTAAAACAGAATACCTATACAGATCGTGTGTATCGTGTAGGGGGGTCTACATCTGTAAAAAACAATATTACCATCTCTTTTAAAATAATGGAAGATGACGGGTATGTCTGTGAGTATTTTCTAGACGCAGATGGCTACACAGAGCATAGACGCTATTTCCTATCTACCGATCAAGTAGAATTACTTGAAAACTACGAAGGACATTTTGGAGATTCAACATCTGAAGATGAGGACGTTAGTTACGAAGAGCAAATGAGGATTATAAAGCATAACAAGAAGGTGCGTGATTTACTGATTAAGAAAGGATTTGTGAAGAAGAAGTAGGTTTCTTTTGTTTTCGCTTTCGCGAAAGGGAGTATAGACCGCTTCGCTCATAGCATATAGATAAAACACAAATAGAGTACTACTCTAAATTAGAGTAGTACTCTATTTGTGTTTTTAGTTTCAAACATGTTTATGTTCCCCCTTTGGGGGTTAGGGGGATTAAACAATCGCCCCTAATATAGTATCCAACCCACAACGTTCTATAAACTTATTGGTAAATACCTTGGCAACATCATTTGATAATAAGGTGTTGCGGGCATCGATCCATGCGTTTACGTTTGTGGTACCGTACATATTTTTGATACGGGTTTTGTTGAGGTTAAAGTTGATTTTCCCCCAATGGAGTGTATATGGAATGTTTCTCTCTTCTAGTCGATTCCAGGCAGCTTCATAAAATGTGCGCGCTGCTTTACTGTCTACACCGTCCATTTCTAAAACACAGGTATGTGTAAATTTTGTAAACCCTAAAGTGGCTTTTGTACCTTTTACATACCGTAAAGAAAGTCCGCCGGGGAAAGGGCATTTTTTATTGACATCCATGATTTCTTCGACGACTCTGGCGGCATCTGCAATGTCTATGCCTATGGCAGCACTGGCGACTTTCCCTCTGAATTTTGTGTAGTTAAAAAGTTCGCGTATCGTTCCTGTTTGTGGTGGTTGCGGTGCAAAAGCCAATCCAAACATGATATTCACCATAGGCGGAATTAGTAAATCAGAAACGACACCTAATCGATCTAGTGTAGAAGACATAATGCCTAATAAATCATCTCCATAGGTAAAGTTATTATCACGCACTACCGGTGTATATGGTAATTGATACGGTTTCTTGTACATGTATTTTAGGAAAGCGCCTTTGCTTGGGTTATTCTTTTCAAACTTGTGTAGGTTGAAAAGAACTTCAAAGTGATATAATTCTTTATTCGGACCTGCACCTGGTAAATTAAGACCAGAAAAGTCCAATTGGGTCATGGCTTTTTTTAAGACATCGTTATACGGAATATCTCCTTTACGATGTTCTTCTAATAAGAAGACAGGTTCGGTTTCGATCATGACGCCGTGTATAAAACCAAAGCTCCCAAAACTGACCAAAGCAGCTTCAAAAAGCGCATCGTCTTTAATGATTTTGGTATCTAACCAATTAACAAATGTGGGTGCGGCAACAGGGTAGGAGGCTCGTTCCAACCATACATGTTCGTTCGGTCCTGTGATGATATGTAAGCCTACCACAAAGTCTTGAATAGCACCTACCTCAAAAGCAGCGCCGTGAGTTCCTGTAGATAATGCACCTGCAATGGTTTGTCCATTACTGGCTCCGGATGCTTTGATAGATCTTGCAGGGTTCTTTTTGGCTAGTCTATTGTTGATTTCGTAAATAATGCTTCCGCATTGTAGGAAGTATAAATCTTGTGGTTGCTTTTGATAGTTGGGCGCTACATATTTTCGCGTAAGCGGGAAAGAGAAATTTAAAGAAGCAGTATCAATCATACCTCCTTCGGTGACGCTTACTTTGGTAAATGACCAACCACTTCCCATCGCTCGGAGTTTTATGTCATTGTCTACGCCATGCTTGATCAACCACTGGAAATTTTTGGTGGTTTTTTGATAACGCTCTTTTCTGCTTCCGCCGGTTGGGTTAAATACTTTAAAAGAGGTGTCTGGAACAAGGTCATGGGTGAAATTTTCATGCTTGTTGGTCCATTCTTGGATGGGTAATTTGCGTAATCCTTCTGGTATCATACTATTTTTATTAATGTATCATTCTGGTAGAAAATTTCTAACCTTTAGACACAGGCTTTAGTAGTGTTATACCAATTATCACTTAAAACAAACCTACTAATTTGTTTTTATCGCATCCATACGTCAATATAAAATAAAACCGTAGCTAAGACTATGCTTTGATTTTCTATCCCATCTGGCCACGCTATAATTCAAATTTTTTAAGGCTCTTTTTAAATGATAATTGGTATTCTTTGATAAAGCTATTGGCGTGTAGTTGTTAGCTTTTAATAGTTGCGTACTGGTAGCTGAAAACGTATTATTTAGTACTCTTAATAATCAATTCTAAAACGATGTTTAAAATCATCGGTCTTTCAGTCGGTAGTCGCTTAATCGTCTAATCCTCCATCGCCGTCTTTTGCTCTTGCACAACCATAAGAAACGGTTCTGTGATTTACGGCACCTAGAGTGACTAGGCTTAACAAAAAGTCTCCAAAGGAAGATTTTGTTACTACCCAAGACATCGATTTTTCATCACAAGCGCATACGGCGCCTTCTACTTCGGGGTTTGCATTGACACGTTGTTGTTTCAATCCCCAGAAGTAGCTCCAACTACTTTGTTTTTGACATTCTATATTGACAGCGCTGTCTTGATACGGATTAGCTTCTACTCGGGTGGTTACACAAGAAGATGTGACACTTAGTAGGAGTATTATGGGTACTATGTATAAGAAATTAGAGAGTCGTCTTTGAAATTTCATAAAAAAATAGTTTACTTGTAAAGTTATAAAAACCAGTATTTTGAAGCAAGGGGTAAATGCCCCTATTTCAAGGTTGGTTTTTATAGGTTAATTCTATGTGAAACCATATATTACTGCTTTTAAATTTGTTTGCTTTCTCGTACCTTAGCGGGTATGAATAGAGACTTACATGCTTTTAGACAAACCTACGTAAAAGGGGAGTTGCTTATAGAACATATGAGTGATCATCCTATGCAACAATTTGCTGCTTGGTATCAAGAAATAGAAGAAGATGGCGGAGTGAAAGAGCCTAATGCAATGACACTTGCGACGCTTGGAGAAGATGGTTTTCCTAAATCACGCATTGTATTGCTTAAGGAATATGATCAGGATGGATTTGTGTTTTATACCAATTATGAAAGTGAAAAAGGGAAGAGTATAGAGAAACACCCGCAGGTTGGGGTTTCTTTTTTCTGGCCGAGTATGGAGCGCCAGGTTATTATCAAAGGGAATGTATCTAAAGTAGCTCCAGAGCGATCTGACACCTATTTTAATGCGCGTCCTAAAGATAGTCAGTTAGGGGCTTTGGTGTCTGATCAGAGTCGTGTGATTGAAAATCGTGATGTGTTGGAGAATAAAATGGTTGCGCTTAAAGCGAAATATGCCGATGCCGTTATTGAACGTCCTGCACATTGGGGAGGGTATCTTATTGAGCCTGTCTCTATAGAGTTTTGGCAAGGGAGACCGAGTAGACTTCATGATAGAATTCGATATAGAATGGAAAATCAAAAATGGATAAAAGAACGTTTAGCTCCTTGATATGAAATGAGCTTACATAAAATTAATTTTTTGCACATCAACCGAAACAATTAAATTTTTTCTACGAACTTGCCTGACGGTAAATAGGAGCGAAGCGGTTGATGCAAGCAAATTTTTTTTATTTGCTTCATTTTAATAAAATAAAAAGTTTTAAATAGATGAAAACATTGTACGTAGTGCGTCACGCGAAATCTAGCTGGAAATTTGATGTTATAGATCATGAGCGTCCGCTTAATGATAGAGGGTTGGATAATGCACCTAGAGTAGCTGCTCATGTGGCTGGTTGTATGCCAAAGCCTGACCTAGTGATGAGTAGTGATGCGATGCGTGCTAAGACAACAGCGTTTTTTTTTGCGAAAGCGTACAGCATACCAGAAAAAGAAATCATTTTGGATCATACATTATATGATTTTGATGGACGAGATTTGGTAGATGTGATACGAAGTTGTGATGATACCGTAAATTGCTTGATGGTGTTTGGGCATAATAATGCAATGACTAATTTTGTAAACACCTACGGAGATAAGATGACAGATAATGTGCCTACGTGTGGGTTTACGGCGATCAAATTTGATATTAATCATTGGAAGGATATGAGCCAGGGAGAGACTATTTTTACGAGCATACCTAAAGAATTATAAATACATGAACGAACTGCAGAAGAGTAAATATATAAATAGAGAATTAAGTTGGTTACAGTTTAATGGACGTGTATTGCAAGAGGCAGGCGATGAGACAGTACCTCTGATAGAGCGATTACGTTTTTTAGGTATTTTTTCTAATAACCTAGATGAGTTTTTTAAGGTGCGTTATGCAACAGTGCGTCGTATTGTAAGAGCGGGTCGTAAGGGTAGAAAAGCCTTAGGGGTCTACACTGCAGAAGAATTACTACCTATGATCACTGATATTGTGATTGAACAACAGGCGGAAAGTTTGGATATTTTACATGATATTTATCAAAAGCTAGAGGTAAAAGGTATTCACGTTCTTAATGAAACAGAGATTACACATGAGGAGCATCAAAAATTTATTAAGGATTTCTTTACGGAAGAAATAAGTCCTGCGATAGAAACGATTATCTTAAGAGAAGATGTAGAGCTACCGCGTATACAGGATCTGGATGCGTATTTGACCATTAAGATGGTGATGAAAGGTGAAGAGGCGCCTATGTATGCATTGTTGGAAATTCCTAGTAGTGTAGATCGTTTTATCGTATTGCCTAAGATAGATGATCAGGATTTTATCATTATGGTGGATGATGTGATACGGTATAATCTAGATAGTATTTTCAATATTTTTGATTATGAATCTATCTCTGCGCACATGATTAAAATTACACGAGATGCAGAGCTTGATATAGAATCTGATCTTGGGAAGAGTTTTCTAGAAAAACTTTCAAATTCTGTGCAGAGTAGAGAAGATGGAGCTCCTGTGCGTTTTGTATATGATAAGACGATAGAAGAAGAGACACTCGCATTTTTGCTTAAAAAACTGGATATAGAAAATGATGATAGTATTATCCCTGGTGGAAGGTATCATAATCGTAAAGATTACATGAGCTTTCCGAGTTTAGGGCGTAAAAACTTATTGTATCCAAAGCAAAAACCACTTCCTATCAAAGGAATTACGTTGGACTGTAGTATGTTTGAAAAAATTGCAAAAAGGGACTTTTTGCAGTATGCACCTTATCATACATTTGCTTATACCATTAAGTTTTTGCGAGAAGCGGCTTTAGACCCCAAAGTGAGGTCTGTAAAAATTACTATATATAGACTAGCAAAAATATCACATATTGCGAGTGCGCTGATTAATGCTGCTCAGAATGGAAAAGAAGTTACGGTACAGATAGAATTGCGTGCACGTTTTGATGAAGAGTCTAATATGATGTATGCGAAGCAAATGGAAAACCAAGGAGTCAAACTTATCTTTGGAGTACCAGGATTAAAAGTACACAGTAAAGTATGTGTGATTGAGCGTGAGGAAAATGAAAAAATAAAAAGATATGGTTTTATAAGCACTGGGAATTTTAACCATAAAACTGCTAATATCTATACAGATTACACGCTCTTTACGGCAGATCAACAAATACTAAAAGAGTTGTCAAAACTGTTTATGTTTTTTGATACGAATTATATCGTCAATAAATACAAACATCTAGTGGTATCTCCGCATTATAGTAGAAGTACTTTTTATAGGCATATCGGTGAAGAAATAGAGAAAGTAGAAGAAGGAGGTAAAGGGTATATTCGTCTTAAACTGAATAGCTTGTCTAATTATGCGATTATAGATAAACTATATGAAGCAAGTCAAGCAGGTGTTAAGGTAGACTTAATTATTAGAGGGGTTTGTTGTTTAATTCCAGGCGTACCAGGATTAAGTGATAATATACGTGCTATTAGTGTGATAGATCGATTTTTAGAACATCCTAGAGTATATGTTTTTGGTAAGGGAAAGAATTCAAAGTTGTATATATCTTCTTCAGATTGGATGTCCCGTAACTTGGATAATAGAGTAGAGGTGAGTTGTCCTATTTATGATCAAGATGTAAAGAGAGAAATTCTTGAAACATTAGATATTTGTTGGAATGATAATGTGAAAGCAAGAATGCTCAATGAACGTCAAGATAATGCTTATGTTCAAGATGATAAACCTAATAAAGTGAGATCTCAACTTGCTACGTATGATTATTATTTAAACGCTATGAAAGGGTAATGTTAACTATTGAGAAATATGCAGCGATTGATATAGGGTCTAATGCAATTAGGCTTCTAGTGGCTAATGTTATTGAGCAAGATCATAGTCCTACGTTGTTTAGAAAAAATGAATTAATTAGAGTTCCTATCCGACTAGGGCAGGATGTTTTTTCTAAAGGTGAGATTTCAGAAAAAAATATCCAAAGGATGCTAGATGCTATGCAAGCATTTCGGCTACTCATGAATGCACATCAAGTAAAGTATTATAGAGCTTGTGCAACATCTGCTATGAGAGAAGCTATCAATGGTGATGTTGTTGTACAGATGGTGAAAGAAAAGACAAGTATAGAAATAGAAATCATAGATGGAAAAGAAGAGGCTTCTATAATTGCTTCCACAGATTTACATAGTATTATTCAAAAGGACAAAGTATATCTTTATGTAGATGTAGGAGGTGGTAGTACAGAATGTACATTATATGATCAAGGAAAAATAAAAATTTCAAAATCTTTTAAAATAGGAACGGTACGTATTTTAAATAATCTTGTCAATGAATCTACGTGGGAAAAGATGTCCCAATGGATTACTCAGGAAACTCACATGTATTCAAAAATAACGGTGATTGGTTCTGGGGGGAATATTAATAAGATCATTAAAATGAGTGGAAAGAAATCTAGCAAATCACTTTCTCACTTGAATTTATTAAATTTTTATAAAAAATTAAATGATTTGAGTTATGATGAGCGTGTGGTTAAATTAGGTCTTAATCCTGATAGAGCAGATGTTATTATTCCAGCGCTTACCATTTATTTACGTGCTATGAAATGGTCTCGTGCAGAACACATTATAGTACCTAGTATAGGCCTGTCTGATGGTATTATAAAGACGTTATATAAATCAAAATAGAAGCTTTTGTCTTCAACTTAAAATCAATGTTGGTCATTAGTCGATGTTTTTTTAACATTCAAAGATTAATAGTGACCCTTCTTCTATTTTTTTTTATTAAATCCTGAAAAGGATGTATCTTTCGCTCGGAAGGCACATACTTTGATTATAAAAATGTGGTGTTGAGTAACTTATTAAGATAACATTTTTATAGTAAATAACACGTAGAAATTATGAAAAAAATTACATTATTATCTAGCATCTTGTTGCTCCTTTGTTGTTCATTTTCTTATGGACAAGGTGTAGGATATGGTTTTAAAATGGGAGTAAATGTAAGTGAGATCAGTGGTTTTTCTTTTGATATTGTAAACTTAGCAGGTGATACACCAAGAGAAGGAGGATTTGACTCACAAGAAGGAAGTAGAGTAGGTTTTACTGCTGCGTTTTTTGCTGAATTTGAAATAAATGAGCGTCTTAGTTTTCAACCAGAATTTGCATATTCTGCTCAAGGAAACAAATTTGAAGGCTTACGTTATGAGTATATTCAATTGCCGTTAGCTCTTAAAATCAATTTTGATAAACTCTTTATTAATCTAGGGCCACAGGCAGGATTAAAGATTTCTGCATTTGAGCAATCTGAAAACTTTAAAAGCTTTGAGCTTGCAGGATTTGGTGGAGTAGGGTATCAACTTACAGATAATATATTTGCAGAAGTACGTTATACATTAGGATTTACAGAAGTATTTGAAGATGATGCGGCTGTTGAATTACCTCTTTTTACAGATGGTACTAATGAGTCCAACAGAGATAATATTATAACAAACGCTTCAGGTAATAATAGCTATTTGACCTTTAGTATAGGATATCGATTATAAGTTACCTATATCATATAAACAACAAAAAAACCTAATCGTTACGATTAGGGTTTTTTGTTGTTTATATTCTTGATATTACCCGTGTATTGTTTCTTTGGTGCTAAGATCTTTCATGACCTGAGCTTCAAAATCAAGAAGCTCTTGCCATTTTTTATCGACAACTTCACGACCTCCATATTGACGAGCAAACTTTAAAAACATGGCATAATGTCCAGCTTCACTTATCATTAATTTTTTATAAAAGCGAGCCAATTTTTTATCTTGTAATTCTTCAGAAAGTAAACGGAAACGCTCACAACTTCTTGCTTCTATAAGACCTGCGACAAGTAATCTATTAACAAGGCTTTCTACACGACTTCCCCCTTTCGGGAAATAAAAACGAAGTTTATGTACATAGGCATCTTTACGCTCACGACCTAATGATAGACCACGTTCTCTCATAATATCATGTACCATCGTGAAATGACTCATTTCTTCCTGGGCAAGATCACTCATTTCAGACACAAGCTCTGAATACTCTGGAAAACCAATAATAAAAGAGATTGCAGATGATGCCGCTTTTTGTTCGCAGTAGGCATGATCTGTAAGTATTTCATCTAAGTTTTTTTCTACAATATTCACCCATCTAGGGTCTGTAGGTAACTTGAGATGTAGCATTTGTATGGGCTCTTTCTCCTCCATAGTTATTGTTCTAGTATTTCTAAGTCAAAAACACGTTTTAAAATGTCCAAATCAGGATTTTGCTCTCTAAGTTTATCGTATCGTTCTGGGCCTGTATATGCGTATTTACGTTGTACTTCTTCATTAACTTGGATATCTAAAGTGATATCGTAGTTGCTGAGTTTACGTTTCAGGAATTCTAATAATGGACCTTGCGCTCTTTCTACCTCTATCTTCATCGTAGCGTTAGGATATTCTAACTTTATTACGGTTCCGTTTAATTTTGGAGTGTCAGCTTCTAGATTTGAAGCAATTATTTTTTCTCCTTTCTGAGATATTTTAGAAACATATTCTTGCCAAGCGGCTTGCAAGGCTATTTCTGTAAAAGGTTCTTTTGGTAGATTTGTGACATCTACTTTTTGGTCTTTTAATTTTTCTTCTAATTCTTTTTTACGTTGTAAGCTTTTTAAGGATAAACCAGAAATTCGCTCTTTTGAAATAGCTACTTTAGGTTGTCGGTTTTCTTGCTCTATAGCTGGTTGTGAAGTTTCAGGAATAGCTTCTGGCATGACTTCTGCAATTTGCTCTTGAGGTATTGTTTGAGATTGCGTAGATGGATTTGATACAGCAGTTATGGGTGTTGTTTGAACTGGCTGTGTCTGGTTTTGCGCAATCGCTGCAGATTGGTTTTCAATAGTAGC
>JBLHOX010000046.1:0-12443 GCA_047623725.1 Dokdonia sp.
TTGAAATTGCTGCTGTAAAATGCAAGGTGTTATTTGTTAATGACGGTTCTAAAGATAAAAGTCAAGAACTTATAGAGACTATATGTTCCCGCCATGAGAGTTTTACGTATATATCTTTTGCTCAAAACGCGGGATTAAGTGCTGCTATCAAGGCAGGCTTTGATCATACAGATACAGAACTTGTTGGGTATATAGACGCCGACCTTCAAACCACTCCAGAAGATTTTAATAGATTATTGGATGAGATGGACGACTGCGTATTAGTTACTGGCGTACGAGCAGATCGGAAAGATAGTTTTGTAAAAAATATGTCTTCCAAAATTGCGAACGGTATCCGTCGTGCTTTTACCCATGATAGAATGGACGATACAGGATGCCCGCTTAAAATAATAAAAGCAGACTCCGCAAAACGTATTCCTATGTTTAGAGGATTACATCGCTTTTTACCTGCTATGATTTTACTTCAAAACGGAAAAATAAAACAAGTCCCTGTACGCCATTTTCCTCGTATTGCTGGCGAAGCAAAATTTGGATTATGGAATAGGTTGTTAGGACCTTTGATGGATTGTTTTGCCTATCTCTGGATGAAGAAAAAATATATTAACTACACTGTAGAAAAAACAAGCCGTGGATAAGATTTCCATACTTGCTATTATCGCTCAACTCCTTTTTGGAGCGCGGATGTATACACAATGGATTCTTTCTGAAAAACAAAAAAAATCAGTCACACCACTTTTCTTTTGGTGGTTGAGTCTTTCGGGATCTTTCTTGTTATTTATATATGGGTATTTACGTGTTGACTTTGCGTTAATGCTAGGACAGGTATTGACGTATTTTATCTATATACGTAATCTGCAAATACAAGATCAGTGGTCTAAAATTCCTAAATGGAGTAGATTGTTATTTTTCTTAATTCCAATCTTTATTGTTATTTATGGTTATAATAATGGCGATTATGATATTAAAAATCTACTGAATAATCCTGATATCGCACAGTGGTTGTTGATCTTAGGGATTATAGCACAAGTGGTCTTTACATTGCGTTTTGTATATCAATGGCTGTATGCCGAAAAAAACAAACAAGCCATATTGCCGTTAGGTTTTTGGGTGATTAGTCTTGTCGGCGGTTTGATGACATTAACTTATTTTATCTTTAGACAAGATATTGTACTCATTATTTCCAATGTGATGGGCGCGATTATTTATATGCGCAATATTATGTTATACAGAAAAAAACGTGATGGATCTATTTAAAAGACGACCTCTACTCACCATCATAACTGTGGTTGCCGTTTTAATATTACCATTTTTGGATGTGATGGATGTCACGATTATGGAAGCGCGTAACTTTATTAGCGCACGAGAAATGCTTACCGACGATACTTGGATACTCACCACCATGAATGGGGAAGCTAGGTATCAAAAACCACCACTTCCTACTTGGTTAACGGCGCTTTCGGCGATGGTCTTTGGAGTCAAGAGTATTTGGGGGTTACGATTACCCGCAGTGATTATGGTCATGTTGTTGGGGAGTATGTTGTATACGCTTTCGCGAAAGCTTACCCTGCATACATCTCATAGTCTATATAACGGTTTGATAGGAGTAACCTCTCTCTACGTCATTCTTATTGTTTTTGAAGCTCCGTGGGATATTTATGCACATACATTTATGTTGGTAGGTATTTATGGAATTCTACAAGTCTTTAAAACAAAAGGGATTGCTTGGAAGTATCTATTGTTGGCTATTTTAGGAATAGGAGGCTCTGTATTGAGCAAAGGTCCTGTGTCTGTGTATGTATTACTATTGCCATTTTTGATTTCGTATGGGATCGTATTTAGGAAATCAAATGCCAGAAAAAAATGGATGACTCTTATGGGAATTCTTGTTGTAGGACTTGCACTAGGATTTAGTTGGTATCTCTATGTACGCTACGCAGATCCAGAAACATTTAGAGCGATTACCTCTAAGGAAACAGGAAATTGGACCAGTTATAATGTGCGCCCTTTTTACTATTACTGGAGTTTCTTTACACAAAGTGGTCTGTGGACGGTTCCTGCTTTTATAGGATTGTTATATCCGTATTTAAAAACACGGGTTTCTAATCTGAAAGTATATCAGTTTACACTGTTGTGGACGGTATTGGTGGTGGTATTACTTTCTGTGATTCCTGAAAAAAAATCAAGATACCTGATGCCGGTGTTAATTCCGCTGGCGATGAACACAGGTTTCTATATAGAATACTTAATAAGACGTTTTAAAGAGCTTACAGATAAGCGGGAGACCATTCCTGTATATTTTTCTTTTGGAGTGATAGGATTTGCTTTTATAGGCGTTGCAGCTTTTTCTATATATCTTCTACTAACAGAAGTACCTATTGAGGTTCCTGTGCTTACCTATGTGTTTGCAGGATTACCCGGTGTCATAGGTGTCTTATTGCTCAAGAAACTATATCAGAAATCAATAAAGCATGTCATTGTCATGCTGATTGTTGGGCTTATCGCACTCGTTTATAGTGTAGGAACTTTGTATAATAAAAATAAGATTGTAAATGCGAATTATTCTGGATTTGATACTTTCTTTAAGTATAACAATATTGAAAACACAATTCCTATATATGCATATAAGAGTACATCTCCAGAAATGATATGGGCAAGAGGAAGTAAGATTTATGTTATTGAGAATTTAAGTGATCTTAAAGAAGGTACTATATTTTATGTTATAGATAATCAGGTATTTGAAGAAGGAATGCAACATGATGAAAGTATTTCTAAATTTAAATCTGATATACTTTACGGTATAGATTTGAATTATGGATCAGATTATAAAGACCGTAAAGTGGGGTATGTTTATAAATTAACTAAACGAGAATAGGCTTCTCATCTTTCCTGAAAACTTACCAAAGAAGGACGCCTAATACAATAAGATACTCCGTAGCGACGAGCCATAGATTTTCGTTAAATCCATCAGGCCCGTATGCTGAGTAGCTTAATATGATCGTAAAACTCCACACTAGCTGAAAACGATATTTTGTAAATACACATAGGATAAGTGGCGTGACTACATACCAAGGGTGTACCGTGGTAGATAATAAAAAGTGGTTTGTTGCATCATATATTCGTACTGTAGAGAGTTTTGATAATGATTTACTTAAAAGGATAATTGAAGTAGGTATTCATACATCGGATCTGAGTTACAATCGTTTTTTTTATCAGATCATGTGTGCGAATTTTTGGCTGTTTAAAAGTAATAAAACTCTTGATGATGAATAGGAATGGAAAGGAGTTGGATTTGAATATAAATGGAATCCTAAGATTGGAATATATGATTCTTATTCTAGGATTAGCGTTCATTAGAAAAAAGCAACCTGAATAAGAATAAACCAAAAAATATTTTCAAAGTGTAACAAATACTATTTTTTTTAATCAAAGGAATACAAACTATTTAAAAACAATAGTATTATGACAAAATTGATTAAAATTATTCTTATACTTTTTATTGCTACAGCAGTAACAAACTGTTCTGTTTCAAAAAACAAAACAACTACAGTTGAAACACAACAACCCCAACCAATCAAGATAGAAACAATCGGAAAAGGAAAACCAATTTTTTACCTTCCAGGTTTTACAGTTCCAGGTTCAATATGGAAAGAAACAATTGAAAACATAACCTTAGACAGAAAGTCTTATCTCATCTCATATGCTGGATTTAATGGAAACGAGCCAATAGAAATGCCTTGGTATAATAATATCAAAAGTTCAATTGTTAAGTACATAAAAGATAATCATCTAAACGACATAGTAATAATTGGACACAGTATGGGCGGAAATTTAGCTGTTGATATAGCATCTGAACTACCAAATAGAGTTTCAAAAATTGTTATAGTTGAAGCATTGCCTTGTATGCGTGAAGTGATGATGCCTAACGTACCAGCAGAAAGTTTATTCTATGAAAGTCCATACAATAAACAAATGCTTGAAATGGATGAGCAACAATTCAAAAATATGGCATCAATGATGTCATCAAATATGACATTAAATAAAGAGAAAACTAATACATTAACAAATTGGATATTAGAAGCAAACCGAAAAACTTGGGTTTATGGATATACAGATTTGCTAAAACTCGATTTAAGAAATATTTTAAGCAAAGTAACGTGTGAAACTTTAATATTAGGAGCTTCTTTTCCTGACGTTAAAATAGCAAAGAAAAACTATGAAAATCAATATTCAAACTTATCTAACAAAACAATAATAATGGCATCTAATAGCAAACATTTTATAATGTTTGACCAGCCAAAATGGTTTTATGAAACTGTAAATGATTTTTTAGTCAATGGAAAAAAGTAGAACTGAACTTTTTGAAACAATTTATCACCAACACCAACCAATGGTTTTACAAATGTGTTTGGGATTTGTTAAAGGAGATAACGACACAGCAAATGACTTATTACAAGAAATCTTTATTAGTGTTTGGAATAATTTAGAGAAATTTAAAGGAGCATCAACATACAAAACTTGGATTTATAGAATAACAGTAAACACTTGTTTGCAATATATAAAAAAGGAAAAAAAAGAAAGAACATATCCTATTTCGGAATTAGAAAACCAAACATCCGTTACAAATAATGAAAACATAACAAATCCAAATATTCAAAGATTATATAAGGCAATTGGACAACTTAAAAAAATAGACAGATTAATAATTATGATGGTTTTAGAGAATCAGGATTATGATAGTCTTTCAGAAATTTTTGGAATAAAACCTACTAATGTGAGAGTTAAAATTCATAGAATTAAAAAACGTCTTGAAACAATTTTAAAAAATAATAAAAATGGATAGTGAATTTAATAAACTTCAGAATAAATGGGAAAGTAGCAAAAAGGAGATTGAACTTTCTAACGATAGTTTTGATGTTTTGTACAGTAAAATAAAGAAAAAAGAAAAAGAAAATTATTTTTTCTATTATGGAACAATTACAATTTTATTAACAACACTTTTTATCATTTCTTTATTTTTTTATTATGTAGCACCAGTCAAAGAAATTATTAGCAGAATTGGTGTAGGATTAATGATTTCAGGATTGTTATTTAGAATTCTTATTGAAGTAATTAGTATATATAAAGCAAAACAAATAAGCAATCTCGACAACACTTTGAAAACAACTGAAAATATTATCAATTTTCATCAGTTTAGAAAAATAATTCATAAAGTTATAGCACCAATAGTTATTGTTTTATACACTATTGGATTTTATATGATTACACCTGAATTTAGTTTATATATAGAATTTTGGAATTTAGTTTTAATTGATGTTTCGTATGTAATTATTGGGATAATTCTTTTTATCGTAATAAGAAAAGGTGTTAAAAAAGAAATGCAAAAACTGACAGAAATTATGGAATTAAAAAATGATATAATCGAGTAGAAGTCAATAACGAAGCGTTAACAATGTATAAGATTAATAGCGGTTTAAGTGCTAAACTCAAAGGGCGTATTTTTGTCCAAAGTTTAGTGATAAATTAAAAGGTCAGTGTCTTTAAATTCGCTACTATTTTTATACTAACCGATGAGATTGAAAACTAAAGCTGTTAAACAACAATAGCCCTCTCATCTTTCCTGAAAACTTCCCAAAGAAATACACCCAATACAATAAGATACTCTGTAGCGACGAGCCATAGGTTTTCGTTAAATCCATCAGGTCCGTATGCTGAGTAGCTTAACATGATCGTAAAACTCCACACTAGTGGAAAACGATATTTTGTAAATACACATAGGATAAGTGGCGTGGCTACATACCAAGGGTGTACCGTGGTAGATAATAAAAAGTAAAACGAAATCCCCAGAAGTATCGCAGTGATGGTTGCTTTCAACGTTTTGTTTTTTCTAAAGAACGCCAAGATCAATAAGAATCCAACTACATAACGTGGTAATAAAGGGCCTACATCTCCTATGATATTCCATCCTATGGTTTGATATCCGTACCAGCGTATGATGTAATAAATACTGGCATTGAATTCAAAGTTTTTAAACCATAGTGCTATGGAAGCTCCAAAATTTTCAGCAAAATTCCCTGTGAGAAAAGGAGCAAATGATAAAGCAACGGTTCCCAAAACAACGAGGTAATATAAGGCGGCGTTTTTCCACCCTTTCCATGAAAGAAATATGTTTTGATTTTGAGTACTATTTCGCGTAAGCAAAAATTGAAATAATAGCGGTAGAAATAATAGGGGTAACAATTTTACAGATATAGAAAGTGCCAATAGGACAGCGCTCCAAATCCATTTGCCTTTATGGAGCAAGTAAAGTGACCAGACAACAAAAAATAACATCACAGATTCAAAGTGAAGGTTTCCTGTCATTTCTATAATGATAAACGGGTTCAATGCATACCAAAAAATAGCGTGGATAGGCATTCCCATTTTTTGTAGTAATTTTTTGCCTAGTATAATCGTGCCCATGTCTGCCATGAGAATCAGCACTCTGAATACAACAGCAGCGCCCGTAATGCTATTTCCAGAAAAGAGTCCTGCAATGGCAAAACACAATTGATTGATAGGAGGATAGTTGGTGTAATGACTTCCGTTTAGAGAGCCCATGCCTGCGTACAGTTGCTCTCCTTGAGCAATGACATCCATCGTGCCAGCTTCTACATAACTCAACGGTGTCGTTAAGTACGGATTGAATCCTTCTAAGAGCAGTCTTCCGTCCCATATAAAACGATAGAAATCTTGAGATAAGTTAGGAATGACAGGAAGAAAAATAAGCCTGAATACAAAAGCTATAAAAGCGAGTAGCCAGAAATCTGTTTTCCCTAATTGGATGATTTTGTAAAATAGAAAGAATAAGGCGCTGTATAAAGTGAATAGCTTTATAAAATCAGTGCGTACGAGATCATAGGCAAATACCCAATAGAATACTAACGAAAGTAAAGCAAGAAGAAGCGGAAGTTTGTGATATTTCCAAATCCGAGCAATCACACTTTGGAGGTTAATGATTTAAAGAATACAAATCCAAATCCTATAAAAAGCATCAAGTGAAAAGGGAATAATCCAAAATCACCACCTTGATCTCCTACAATAAAAGCACTGTACATTCCAAAAGCGAAATACAACATCAAAATACCTTCTATAATTACATGTAAAGAAATGTTCTTTTTGAGGTATTTGTTGCCTTTCCAACTGTCTTTAATATCGCTGATATTAAACTTTGGCGTACGTATAAAGTCACTTCGTTTTCCTATATGCCCTTCTATAACAGCAATAGAGTTATGTAGGGAGAATCCCATCGCAACACTAAAGAATGTAAAGAACATTCCTATGTATCGTATAAACTGTTTTAAGCCTCCACCATAGATGCTCTTAAACATATACCAGTAGCATATAAAGAAGATAATGGTACTTGCCACAAAGAAACTCATCACTATAAAATAGGTTTTGAGGTGTGCGTATTCGTTTTTAATATAGAGCATTGGGATGCTTAGTAATCCCACAATAAGTACGTTTAAAAACATCGTGCTGTTAAGCAAATGTAAAATGCCATGAAACTTTGTCTTGGTAGACATGTTTTTGCTTTTCAACACTTTAGAAGCCATTTTCTGGAAGTTTTCTGCACCTCCTTTATTCCATCTAAATTGTTGCGAGCGAGCCGCACTGATCACCACAGGTAATTCTGCAGGAGTCTCTACATCTTCAAGGTATTTGAATTTCCAGTTCTTAAGCTGTGCTCTATAACTTAGATCCAAATCTTCGGTTAAGGTATCTCCTTCCCAGTTTCCAGCATCAAGAATACATTCTTTACGCCATAGACCTGCAGTACCATTAAAATTAATGAAGTGACCTTTGCTGTTTCTACCTACTTGTTCTAATGTGAAATGGGCATCAAGCGCAAAAGCTTGTACTTTGGTGAGTAAAGAATAGTCTCTATTAATATGTCCCCATCGCGTTTGTACCACCCCAATATTACGATCTATAAAATAAGGAACGGTGCGTTGAAGCCAGTTAGGTTCTGGAAGAAAATCGGCATCAAAAATAGCGATGAACTCTCCTTTGGCATCTACAAGTCCCTCTTTAAGTGCACCCGCTTTAAATCCAGAACGATCTGTACGAGTCACATGCTTAATGTCAAGCCCCGTTTTTTGTAATCGCTCTATATGTTCTTTTGTGGTTTGTAGTGACTCATCAGTACTATCATCAAGCACTTGAATTTCTAACTTATGCGCAGGGTACTCAAGAAGTGCAATATTATCTAATAAGCGCTCCATCACATACATTTCATTGTACACAGGAAGTTGTATAGTGATATAAGGTACTTGCTCAGGATCTGATAAGTCAAATTTTGGCGAATCATCCTTTGTGCGTTGCGCACGCAAATAATTAAACAACAAATTAAGTTGCGATAGACTATATGCAAATATAATAAGCAGTGAGATGGTGTAAACCGTAATGATTATGAATTCTAAAAGCATTATTTAAAACTATATTTAAATATCCAACTTAATATTTTAATGCCTGCAAATATAGCACCTTTTACCGTTCCAGAGACTTTAGAAACTCCAATACGATTACGGTATTTTACAGGGATTTCTGTGTACTTCATTTTCTTCTTTAACACCTTGAGTTGCATCTCTACAGTCCAACCATAGGTTTTGTCTTCCATTTCTAATGCGAGTAAGCTCGTATACTTGATGGCTCTAAAGGGGCCTAAATCTGTAAATCGAGCGCTAAAAAACAAACGCATTAAGTTTGTGGCTAGCCAATTTCCAAATATTTGTGGACCTGTCATGGATCCGCTTTCGCGAAAGCGTTTATCTCTCGCCCCAATAACCATATCACAATCGTCCTCAATAATAGGAGTGATGAGTACTAATAATTGCTCTGGGTAATCACTATAATCACCATCTAAAAACACAATAATATCAGGACTGTTTGTTAAGCTTGCGACATACTCCATTCCTTTTAAGCAAGCATTTCCGTAACCAGGTGTATTCTCTCTTAATACCGTGGCTCCGGCATTTTTTGCAACGGCATCTGTTTGGTCTGTAGATGCGTTACTTACCACAATAACCTCGTGTACACTATCGGGAATATCTTTAATAACTAGCCCTATAGAATCTTGCTCGTTATAAGCAGGGATAATAACTTTGATGATAGGATTCATAATAGGTAGCAGATCTAGTATAACTTTGCATCAGGGTTGTCACGTCTAAAACTACGAATGCTGGTCCACATACCTTTATACTCATTTTGTATGTATTTCTCAACCTTGATGAGTTTGTCTTTTTTGTATACGAGACTAAATCCGTTTTTTTGATTATTTTGGTATTGTGTTTTGCGTTTTTCTTGGGTTGCAAGATCGTGAAAAATCCACCAATTTTCGGCGATTCCATTGTTATAATGGCCTTCTCTTTCTAAAGAACCCGTTTTATCATAGTAATACCAGTATTCTGATTTATTATTTCCTTTATAATGTCCTTTGGAAGCTAATTTTCCATTTTCGTGATAATGATACCAGTAGTTGGCTTTTTTGCCAGACATCACCCATCCTTCTGCTTTAAGGACACCATTGGGATGATATTCTTTGTTATACATTTTTATAGCGCCCTCATTTGTAGAAGGCAGTATACATAAAAGTAAAACGAGTAATTGTGATAGCATGAATAATGTGTTAGAGTCGCTTAGACGTAAATAACATGTATGGCTAACAGAAAAACAGCATTTTTGTTTGTTACTACTTTAAACCCGCATTATGCAATAGAAAATCTATTATACCAACTATAACTTAAAATACACCTACTAATTTGTTTCTATCGCACCCATATTTCAACACAAAATAAAACCGTAGTTAAAACTATGCTTTGATTTTCTATTTCATCTGAGCACGTTATAATTCAAATTCCTTAGGCTCATTTTAAATAATAATTGGTATTACAACTTGAAGATGCTTCAAAATATACCATTACACTAGTTACCCAGTCAAGCTGAGTACAGGTTTTGAGTTTAACCATAGTGGTGCTATGCTAAAACTTAGAAAGCGTCATATTTTATTGCTTCTTCAAGCCTCATCACAAAATTCTATTGCATAATCCGGGTTAAAGAAAAAATAGATATACATTGGAAAACGTATTTAAAATCAATGATGATGCTTATTTTTACGTAAATCCACAGCGATATGAGTTTAAGTTATTGGGAATATAAAACATGGTTATCTGCTATCGATTATACGATTGTAGGAAGTGGTATTGTAGGATTAAATAGTGCATTACGCTTACGCGAAAAATTTCCCAAGGCGCGTATTCTCATTATTGAAAAAGGCATGTTACCGCAAGGGGCAAGTACAAAAAATGCAGGCTTTGCTTGCTTCGGAAGCCTCTCAGAAATTTTGGATGATCTAACCTCTCATTCTGAAGAGGAAGTGGTATCACTCATAAAAAAACGTATTGATGGATTAAAGTTATTGAGAGAAACTTTAGGTGATGCTATTTTGGATTATCAAGAACTAGGCGGTTATGAGCTTTTTGCAGATCAAGATGAAGCGTTATATGATCACTGTTTACAGCATATAGAAAAAATAAATGCATTATTGTATCCCATTTTTGGAGGACCTGTATATAGTACAAAAGACAATCGGTTTGGATTTAACCATATCCAAAATCAGTATATCTATAATGCTTTTGAAGGGCAGATAGATACAGGAAAAATGATGGAAGGTTTATTACAACTTGCCATCAGTAAAGGAATTAAAATTATGAATGGCGTGAGCGTGACTCGTTTTGAAGAGCAAGGCGGCCACGTTGAGGTTGTGACTGATGCATTTTCTTTACAAACCAAAGAATTATTACTCGCTACCAATGGATTTGCCTCACAGTTAGGATTGCAAGAAGTAAAGCCAGCGAGAGCACAGGTCTTGATTACAAAACCGATCCCTGATTTAAAAATTAAAGGAACGTTTCATCTAGATAAAGGCTATTATTATTTTAGAAATATAGACAACCGAATTCTTTTTGGAGGAGGACGTAATCTAGATTTTAAAGCAGAAGAAACCACAGATTTAGGACAAACAGAAATCGTACAAAAAGAATTAGAACGTTTATTAAGAGAAGTAATTCTACCAGACACCCCTTTTGAAGTTGATAGACGGTGGAGTGGGATTATGGGCGTAGGTTCTCAAAAGAAACCTATCCTAAAATCTATATCAAACCGCATACACGCCGGCGTCCGTTTAGGTGGAATGGGAGTTGCTATCGGAAGTCAAGTGGGAAGAGATCTGGCTGATTTGGCAGGTGAATGATTCTTTTTTTTACGCAGTCTAGGTCTAGTGTGGGGTGGTTGTTCTTTTGTTTTTGTAATTTTTTGAGCACAAAAAGAAAAGAACTTTCCGTAAAGTTAATATTTTAAAAAAGTAGTTTTTGCGCTTTTTTAGAAATTACATTCCGTTAACTTGGTTTCAAAGTCAAGTGGGGAGAGATTTAGCTGATTTAGCAAGTGACTGATTCCTGTATGTGTAAAGCCCATTACGGGGTGGTTGTTCTTTTCTTTTTGTAATTTTTGAGTACAAAAACAAAAGAACTTTCCGTTAACTTGGTTTTGAATTAAGTGGGAAGAGATCTAGCTGATTTGGTAAGTGAATGATTCTTTTTTTTTACGTAGTCTAGGTCTAGTGTGGGGTGGTTGTTCTTTTGTTTTTGTAATTTTTTGGAACAAAAAGAAAAGAACTTTCCGTTCATTCAATATTTTAAAAAAGTAGCTTTTCGCACTTTTTTAGAAATTACGTTCCGTTAACTTGGTTTTAAAGTCAAGTGGGGAGAGATCTGGCTGATTTTGGTAGAGAGTTGATTATGTATCATCTTATAACCGATTAATGGGGTAGTTATTCTTTTTATTTTGTAATTTTTGAACACAAAAAGAAAAGAGCTTTCCGTTACACCTTCAGTTTAAAAAAGAAGCTTCCGTTAACTTGGTTTTTAAGTCAAGTAGGGAAAATACAGCACATCTAACAAGATTAGAATTAAGATATTTGTTTTATAGTTTATGAATAAACAAGAAATAAAAACACACCTACTTACTACCTGCGCATCGCAACTTGCCACACGTCGTGCTGCGGTAGATAAGATACTAGCAAATGTGGCGCTATCACTTAAAGAAGAAACGAAAAGTTCGGCAGGAGATAAGCATGAGACGGGGAGAGCCATGCTTCAGTTAGAAAGAGAAAATGCAGGGAAACAACTTGCCGAGATAGAAAAACTAGAAGTGATTCTTCATCGTATTTCTAAAGATATTTCTTCGGGACCTGTTCATTTAGGAAGCGTCGTCATGACAAGTCAAGCAAATTACTTTATTGGCATACCTGCAGGAGAGATCAAAACAGAAGTTGGCGTTTTTTATGCTATTGGCGTAGGATCTCCGATAGGTCAATTGTTACTCGGAAAACGGGAAGGAGATGAAGT
>JBLHOX010000047.1:0-12152 GCA_047623725.1 Dokdonia sp.
TACGTTTTATTGTGAACAACCACCCCCCGTACCCAGTTGTCCATTTAGTATATCTTAAGTAACAGATTTGGGTCAGGACAATTCTGTTTATAGTACTCAAACATGTTTTACGTCATAAAAAACGCAAAGTTTATAATAAAACGTTCCGAAAAAAATTTATTATCAGAAGAACGGAAAGTTCACAATAAAACGTTCTAAAAAGTACGTTTTATTGTGAACAACCACCCCCCGTACCCAGTTGTCCATTTAGTATATCTTAAGTAACAGATTTGGGTCAGGACAATTCTGTTTATAGTACTCAAACATGTTTTACGTCAGAAGAACGCAAAGTTTATAATAAAACGTTCCGAAAAAAATTTATTATCAGAAGAACGGAAAGTTCACAATAAAACGTTCTAAAAAGTACGTTTTATTGTGAACAACCACCCCCCGTACCCAGTTGTCCATTTAGTATATCTTAAGTAACAGATTTGGGTCAGGACAATTCTGTTTATAGTATTCCAACATGTTTTACGTCATAAAAAACGCAAAGTTTATAATAAAACGTTCCAAAAAGTACGTTTCATTATAAACAACCACCCAGCACCCAGTTGTCATATTTAGTATATCTTCAATAATAAGTTGGGATCTGGACAATTTTGTTTGTAGTACTCCAACATGTTTTTAGAACAGACACCTGGGTAGTCGCCTTTATTTCCTTGCATATCGATAATGATTTGAAAGTGCAAATGAGGTGCATAATCTCCGTTTTCAAAAGGCTGTCCTAATGTAGCGATTTGTGCTCCTGCTTTTATTTCTTTTCCTACTTCTAACCTTTCTAAAGACGTTTTACTTACATGTCCGTAAAGTGTATGGAATGTAACATCTTCAACTTCATGTTTGAGAATAATGGTAGGTCCATAATCTCCAAAATTGGTATTCTCTTGAAAGCTATGAATGGTTCCATGTAATGGTGCTATAACAGATGTACCTGCATCGCACCATAGATCAATTCCTAAATGGGTATTACGTGTGTCATCTGGCGTTGCTGCTTGAAAATAATCAGAACGATCATATAGCTTACGCTGCTCAAGGTATCCTCCATACGCGACTTTAGCTTGACGTTCTTTTAGAAACTCTTGTAATTGAGCATGGTGTTTTTCGGGGTCTTTTAGTAATTCTACATCAAGTTGTGTATTTGCACTTGATAAGTCTAAAGGTGTGTATGATGACACATTAAAACGAGATGAGATTACTGGTGTAAAATCTGACGTTAGGGTTGTTATTAAAACCATATTATATTTTTCCTATTTTAATAATGCTATTTTCCTGTAAGCTTACTATTTCTTCATAAAAACTCTTAAGGGTATTGTATTCAGAAGTAGAGAAAGACGTTTTCTTAAGTTGATATCTAAACCTACACGAAACTTTATTTCCACTAACATCAAAAAAGACTTTACATTCTCCTGCTGCATTAGGCAAAATAAAATGTTTGTTTTTAGGAACATCAAGTATTTGATACATATCGTTTACCGTAAATTCCATAGCATAGATGATATCTTTTGTATATCCAAAATCAACAGGAAATGTTCTTGTCTCTGATTTAAAAGGAGTTTCTTTAAAATTTGCATTCATAATAAAAGGATAGACATATAAAGTACCTCCACGTGCTTCTACATCAGAAACAAAGGAATGATTAATAATCAATGGCTTTTTTACATCATCTAAATTTTCTACAACCTCATTATACAATTCAAAATCCGCTGATTCTTGATCTATTTCATTACTACCTTCATCACGTATTAACTGTCTTTTACGATATCCTAATTGTCCAGAATATGTATTTTTTATGTTGCCTTCAATTTCTAAATCTTCATTAATAGCCGCTTTCACTTCTACATAATTGACATTACGCGTTTGAGGACTAATAGGACACCAATAACTCCCATTTTCAAAATCCATTACTCGTGCCTTTGTATTAAAAACCTTAAAAGGCAATACGCCAAAAGGCAAGAGCTTATTTGTGGCATCTAGCAAATATGTTTTATCATCTATTTTCACATGGGCTAGTACATAGTTAAACTCAGTTAGCACAGGAAATACTGATGAAGGGATTTTAATAGTACGTGTAGAAGACAGCGCTAACTGGGCTTCGATACCTGCTCCTTTAAGTGCATTAATAAGAGATAAGTTAATCTCTGCTATATTTCCTGTACCATTTTCATAAGCATCTTTTACTCTTATATCAGAAAAAATACGATAATTGCCATTCCATGTATAATGATCTCTAATAAATCTATATATAGCCGTTGCTTTTTCTTTTTTATTAGGTATTTCAAAAATTTCTTGTGGAATTTCTTTTTGAAAATAGGAAGCATATTTTAATTGCCGTCCCATATCCTTTTCTTTGCTAAACTCTTTTTCTACATCTTCCCACGTCTTAGCATATTTCTTACGATCTCCATTAAAACGAATAGATTCTGTAAGTTGGTATGATAATTTTGAAATATAATTTTCTTTAGCGAGCATATACGGCTCTTCTGAGTATGCAGGCACATCATACATAGCATAGACAGAAGCATCACAATCTGATGTTCCGACACCAGAAATTTCGAAACAATCTTTTTCAATTATAGATTCTTCTATGTCTAATTTTTTAAATCCTGTAATGGATCTATTATACAAATAATTCCCTGGAATATTTGCACTAAACTCACTGTATAGTTTCGGTATGTTTTCTTGGAATTCCCAATTTCCAAAATTAAAAATAAAGGGAGATTCTATTCTATAGGTATATTCTATAATACTACCGTCTTGAACATCTGGAAATGTAAATCTTTTTTCAGACCATTTTTCAGAAAGGTCAATATCATAGATTACTTTCTCATCAATGTATTTTTTCACCATACCATTATGAGTAACTGCTTTTATATCCATCACTTTTTCTGACGTTTTTTTTGTGCGATAGTATGGGATACTAACTTCTATTCCTTCATATCTATGTACATCAAAGACTTTTATTTTTTTATGTACAACCTTAACAAGTTTAATGTAATTACCTATAAGTTCAAATGTATTTCTTCCTTTTTCAAACAAAACGACAGCAGCAGCCGTCGTGTCTTTATCATATACTTTTAATTCATAATCTGCTTGTGTGATTCTTCCAAAATTAGCTTCTTTACGCTCTTTATTTTGACCAAAAACAGAAACAGAAATACCAAAAAACGCAATCAATACTATTAAAAATGACTTCATATATTAATTTATTACGCCAAAAATACCATTTCTTCTGTAACGAAATTCATAAAAGAACAGTCCTATGATAAAACAATACTCATGAAGCAACATCTTTGGATTCTAGAACTTATACCAACTATAACTTAAAATACACCTAATAATTTGTTTCTATCGCACCCATATTTCAATATAAAATAAAACCGTAGTTAAAACTATGCTTTGATTTTATATCTCATCTGAGCACGTTATAATTTAAATTCTTTAGGCTCATTTTAAATAATAATTGGTATTACCTGTCGAATATATGTATGGTCAAAAATTTCGCTTTATGGGGTCGGGAAAATTATAGGAAGGCAATTTCATAGAGCAGGAAATCTTCCAGAAGAAATTGCTCAAACACCTATTGCAGACGTGGGAAGTTTTGATTTAGCTTGGACCTTTTTTGGATTTTCTGTTGGATATATTTGGTTTATAGGAATCTCACAAATACTAGGCGGCGGATTGCTTCTTTTTAATAAAACAAAAATAATAGGAGTCTTTATATTGATTCCAATAGTACTAAACATTATTGTAGTTGACTTCTTTTTTGAAATCTCGGCAGGTGCTATGTCAAGTGCAATCCTGTATTTTTTTAATGTGTTGCTATATTCTCTATTACAACAAAAAACAGCTTATAGAAGCTGTAAAAAAAATAGTGGAAATCACAAAGATTTCCAGAACGAAAAAAGTAAAATGGATAGGGTATGGTCTTTCTATATTGGCAGTGGGATTAATTACAGTTGTTGAGGTATTCTTAATTAATTGGGTAGGTAGGTAATTATTTTAATACCACATCACTATACTTTGCAGTGATTGTAATCACATTTGCTGTATTGCGAGATTTATGAAATCCATTTACCATAGAGGTTTTATTACTTTTTATGGTCTTCGTTTCTAATTGACGTGGCACTAAAAACTCATTAAGCTCTCCACTATAATTAAAATTAAAAGCGCTATCTGGCAGATTCAATACAAGATCACTATTTTCAAGAATGATGGTTAATGATCCAAAATCATCTACTACTTGCGGGATAGATAATTGTCCAAATGAACCTGAAAATAATCCTGACCCAGATAAGGTATTAATAATAACATTACTAGAATTTGAAGTTAATGCAATATCTTTTGCATCTGCAATCGTACATTCTTTTACGTGGCTCGCTTCTAGTGAACCTCCATTCCAAAAACCTATCGTTATTGGACTGTATGAAACATTGATGGAGGTATTCCCTCCATCAATGTTTGTAGCTGTTAGACTTCCGTGAGATATAATAGCTTTAGGATTATATACCGCAGCCATTTTTACTTTTCCGTAACGTACATTAAGGTCTAGTACTGCCTTTTTAGGCATTTTGATAATGATCGTACGTTTTACATCACGATGAGGCTTGTCATCAGTATCGTAGTTAAAATGAAAGCCAGAACTCTTATTTCCGTGTTCATCTTCACTATGGCGTTCTTCCCATTCTCCTTCATGCTCTTCTGCCCATTTCTCTACTTTTTTTCCAAAATCTTCTCCCCATTTCTCCATGTCTTTTCCAAAGTCTTCACCCCAATCTTCAAAGGCTTTTCCTATAGACTCTCCAAAGTTTTCACCCCAGTTTTCCATCGCTTTTTCAAAACCTTCCATTTTGATTTCAAAATCATCTCCCCAGTCTTCCATATCACTTTCAAACTCATCTCCCCACTTTTCCATGTCTTCTAACCAAGCATCTACTTCTCGTACTTTTACGTTGGTATCGTACTTTCTATTTAACTTCCTGATATAGTCTTGCTTGTCTTTGCGATACTCATTATCATTAAAGTTCATGTTTCCGTCATCTGTAAATGGCCATCTTGGTATATCCATAAGACCACTTAAAGCACCTCCTAAAAATCCTTTTTCGGAGAAGTCGTTTTCTTTTTCCCACTTCTCCATGGCTTCATCAAATTCAGGACCAAAACTCTTCTCCATCTCTTTTTCATAACGCTTTAAATAGGCTCTTCCTTCCTTACGATATGCCTTATGATCAAATTTTGTTTTACCCAATTCTTCATAAAATTCTACGGGTAATGACGCTCCCATAAGCCCTTCTAAAATAGGACCTACAACACCTTCAAGAACAGGCTCTACAATACTTAAACTACCTCCTACCAATTCTTCTATATTAAGATCTATATTAAGATCATCTAGATCATCTAGGTGAATCACGCTAGCATCTCCTTTATAACCGCTAGAGCTACTTATACGTATACGGTCACTATTTCCAGAGACCGATAAATCCCAATCTCTTACGGCTCTATCCCCATCTTTTCCTTCTACATATGCCTCTACAGAAACTTCATTTTTATTCCAAGTTTCAAAAATCACATCGGCATATCGTGTGTCTACTTCTATCTCAACATTCTTATTGGTGTTAAAACGTTCTTTTAGTTTTTCTTTTTTGGCTTGTGCAAATACACTTCCTGATAGCATGATACATAATGCCATTAGAAACCAATATATCTTTGTCGTTTTCATTTTATTTAATATTGTTTAGATCGTTTGGATCGCATCTTCTTGAGATGCTTTTAATTCGGTTAACTTGCGTTTCAGTTTTGATAATAACTCTGCTCGTAATCTTAGATTATCGATCATTGCGTTTACCATTTCTTCACTGATTCCGCTCTCTGTAAGTTCTTTATTTAATAGCTTGTATTCTTCATCTAGGTTACTTAACTGCTGTAAGAAAGAATCGATTAGTTCTTGATTCTCATCGTTAATTTCTAGTCTTGTAATTTCTAGATTGATACTCGCTAGGTAATAATCTTCTATTTTTTTAAAGTCTGGAGAAAGATCACTTAATTGTAAAACCCTTTTCTCTTTTGGCCCCTCTTGTGTTTCTGTAGTAACAAATGAAGGTTCTGTGTCCGCTTTCGCGAAAGCGTACTCAGCAACACCCCAAATAATACCACTTGTTAGGATAAGCATTGCGGCTATTTTCATAAAAAAGAAAACACCTTTTTTAGAATCACCGTTGGTCTCTTCCTGTTGCGGCAATGCCTTTACAAGACGATCTTCAAAACGAGATTGATGACCTTCTCTTAATTGCATTGTCTTCTCCTCCTTTGCTTGCTTTAGCATTTTTCTAAGATCCTGTGCCATAGCTTTCTTTTTTTAATTGTGCTTGTAACTTTTTCTTACCGCGGTGCACCATGGTACGAGAAGCTACTTCTGTTATATTTAAAATTTCTGATATTTCCTGATGATCGTATCCTTCTATAAGGAATAGCATAAGCGGATAGCGATATTTCTCAGGCAACTCAGCGATTGTTTTCTTGACGTGATCTACCGTTACTTCATCATCTACATCCCAGTTTTCGGTATCGTCGTCTACTTTGCCTATCACTTCTTCATTAAGTGGGACAAGGATTGCTTTTTTTGCCTTAATCATATCGAGACTTTTATTGATCACGATACGTTTTAACCAGGCTCCAAAAGTTACCTCTCCAGTAAACTGATGTAATTTTGCAAAAGCATTTATAAAGCCTTCATGCATGGCTTCTTCTGCCTCAAATGTATTTTTCAAAAATCGGAAAGCCACGTGGTACATACCATCACAGTATTTATTGTACAGTTGCAACTGTGCCTTTCGATCGTTGCGTTTACATTGTTCTATAATATCAGTTGTAAGCAAAGTATTGTTTTTGGTTAGTGTTTACATCTATATAAAATAGATGCTTTTAATTTGCTATTCGTTCTAAAGACGATACTAAATGTATGATGTTGCAAAAAAAATGAAAAAAAATTTCACCTCTTCAAATTTACTATCGTTACTTTATAGTAAATTTAGTGTATTTATAGGAGCTTCCTTAAAAATCACAAGTACATAAAACAACTATTGAGCGCTGACAAAGAACATAAAAAGATACTTAAAGGAATCAATCCTGCGTTTGCAAAAGGGACTACTCAAAGAGTAAAACGCATCCTTGATATAGATGTTCTTGCTCAAGAAATCATTGCTGGTAATCATACGGCATTATCAAAAGGAATCACACTTGTAGAAAGCACAGTACTTAAACATCAAGAGCAAGGGCAACTTCTTATAGAGAAATGCCTCGCGCATGCCAACCAATCCATACGTATTGGCATTACAGGAGTGCCTGGCGTGGGTAAGAGTACCTTTATTGAATCTTTTGGGAGTTATCTCACGGGGCTTGGCAAAAAAGTGGCTGTACTTGCTGTAGATCCTTCTAGTTCTTTATCCCACGGGAGTATTCTTGGAGACAAAACGAGAATGGCAGATTTATCTCAAGACAAGAATGCGTTTATCAGGCCTTCTGCTTCTGGAAATTCTCTAGGCGGTGTTGCTCGTAAAACTCGAGAGGCTATTATTTTATGTGAAGCTGCTGGATTTGACACGATTATTATAGAAACGGTTGGTGTGGGACAGAGTGAGACCGTGGTACACTCTATGGTTGATTTCTTCTTACTATTAAAATTGGCTGGTGCTGGTGATGAGTTACAGGGCATCAAAAGAGGTATTATTGAAATGGCAGATGCTATTCTTATTAATAAAGCCGATGGTGAAAATGAAAAACCTGCAAGGCTGGCTAAGGCCGCTTTCGCGAAAGCGTTACACTTATACCCACCAAAAGACAGTAACTGGGCTCCTAAAGTGAGTACCTGTAGCGCCATAGAGCGTAAAGGAATCTCTGATATCTGGAAAAATATAATGTCTTACAAAGAGCTTACGCAAGAGAATGGTTATTTTACGAGCAAACGCCACGAGCAAAATACGTATTGGTTATTACAGACTATTGAGAATAGTTTAAAAGAAAACTTTTATAGAGATCCAAACGTAAAGAAGCGGTTACCTATACTCTTAGAGCAGTTATCTAAAAACATGATATCTCCATTTATTGCTGCTCAAGAATTGCTAGCCATTAAGAAAGAATAATACATGTAATGATTTAGATGGATATCGTTATCATACCAATTATAATTTAAAATCGTATCATATAGAAAAGGCTCGCAATTGCGAGCCTTTTCTATTATTTAAGCAGTATCTGGACGTCCTTTAAGACGCTTTTCTATCTTACGTTTTTTCTCGGTAAGCCTCTTCATCATATCCATCAACTCCGGTTCTTTTGATTCCTTATAAATTTCATTAATTGCTAAAATGAGTCGCTTTGCTTCTCTAGAAGCTACTACACGATCACTTGTTGACATATGACTCATCTTGGAGTTTTCAAAATCCACCGCTTCAATTAAAATATCCTTAGTTGTTTTTGTTTGTTCCATAGTTATTATAAAGTGCGTAAATGTAAATAAACAAAGTTTATTAGACAAAAAATATTTACTGATTATGCTTATGTTAACATTTAATTCATTATATATATAAAACATAATGATGTTTGAAGCACAAAACACACTACTTAATTACCTAAAAATAAGCATTTTAATTTTTAGTAAAAAAAATTATGTAAATCTATATTTATTTTATAAAAGATGACTTTTACACCATAAATATATACTTTTCAAGTAAATATGGGTAAATAAATCCTATTTCATTTAAAATACACAATAGTTTATTAAGTCCATAATGAATATATTTTATCTAAAGACATACCAGATATTTATACGGTAGCCTAAAGTTTAAAAGGAAATAATCATTACTCTTCTGAAGATTTCTTAATAAAAAGATAATACCCATTCACCAATAAAATAGCCACATTGGTAATGATAATTGGAATACTCGTAAGTAAGACTCCGTATGCAACAAAAAAAGCACACCCTATGGAGTTAACAATTCGAAGTTGTCTAATGTCCTTTCTAAAAAAAGATAGCAAAACAAACAAACTAGCTAGATATCCTACAATTTCTACTGAATTAAATTCTATCATTCATATTTTTTTGAGAGTGCAAAGCTAAGAATCCTTCGTTGATATCACATAGCGTTCCCTGTTTAGTTATTTTATTTTCACTTTCTTATTTGATATGTAACTATTGTTACTGTATAGAAACACCTCTCATTTTACTTTTGTAGAGAAATAATTTTTATATGCTAGGTAAAGGATTTAAACGATACCGTATTCTTAAGATAAAATGTCCTCCATGTCTCGAAGGATTTTTTTTAAGGACATCGTTACCAATTGAACACTATGGGCGTAGTACATAAAAATTGTAAATTCACAAGATGATTCAAGAATTAAAAAATAGCTACGGGCATATTTTTGAAGATGCCCTTCTTGAAGAAATCTGTAGGGTTGCTACTTTTAAAGAAATCCCTGAAGGCTTTAAGATGATAGAAATTGGTCAATATGTAAAATCTATGCCGCTACTTATAAGTGGAGCTATCAAGATTTTAAGAGATGATACCGATGGAGATGAGTTATTATTATACTTCCTAGAAAAAGGTGATACCTGTGCGATGACCTTAAGTTGTTGCCTTGGAGAGACAAAAAGCGAGATACGCGCTATTGCAGAAACAGATACAAAACTCATCATGATTCCTATAGAAAAGATGGAAACTTGGACAGCTACCTATAAGAGTTGGAGAAATTTTGTTTTTAATAGTTATCATACACGCCTTATGGAAATGCTAGAAACTATAGATAGTATTGCTTTCATGAAAATGGATGAACGTTTATTAAAGTATCTTAAGGACAAATCAAAAGTAAATGATAGTACTGTCATTCATAGCACACATCAAGAAATTGCGTATGAGTTACATACCTCTAGAGTTGTTATTTCTCGACTTCTAAAAAAATTAGAAAATCAAGGCAAAATTGAATTGCATAGAAATAGTATTAATATAAAGTCACTCTAATTAATCATGGAGATTACTCAAATGCTTGGTTATATAGGTGCCTTATGCATAGGTATTGTTTTAGGTCTTATAGGAGGTGGAGGTTCTATATTAACCGTTCCTATTCTAGTATACCTTTTATATCTTAACCCCGTTACTGCTACTGCATATTCGCTTTTTGTTGTAGGTGTATCTGCTCTTGTAGGTGCCTTTCAAAATATAAGAAAAGGGCTTGTAGATTTCAGAACGGCTATTGTCTTTGCTATTCCAGCATTTATAGCGGTATACACGACTAGAAAATTTGTAGTCCCTAATATTCCTGACAGCTTGTTCTCTATAGGAGATTTTATGATTACTAAGGACATAGGGATTATGACCTTTTTTGCAATTATTATGTTGCTAGCTTCGATCTCAATGATACGTTCTAAACGTAAAGATGAAGGCAAAGAGACCGTTGTCAGTTACAATTATCCCTTAATTATTATAGAAGGTATTGTGATAGGAGCATTGACAGGTATTGTAGGAGCTGGAGGAGGTTTTCTTATCATCCCTGCATTAGTCATACTGGCAAAGCTTCCTATGAAAAAAGCAGTGGCGACTTCCTTATTAATTATTGCTATAAAATCATTAATTGGTTTTATAGGAGATATAGAGAACTTAGCTATAGATTGGTCATTTCTATTGCGTTTTACCAGCCTTTCTGTTGTAGGTATCTTTATTGGAACGTGGCTCACCAACTTTATTGATGGGAAGAAACTAAAAAAAGGATTTGGCTGGTTTGTACTCCTTATGGGAATTTATATCATTATCAAGGAATTTACTAAATAGCTATGTAACTTATGTTACTGCCTACTAGGTAAAAGCTTGTTAATTTAGCTTTCGCGAAAGCAGAATAATAAACCTGCATTATGAATTAGAAAATCTATTACAATTTGAATACACTGCAAAATATATCGTTACACTACATTTTTGTGTTTAACCATAGCAGTGCTATGCTAAAACTCAGAAAATATTATATTTTATTGCATATTTAACCCTCATTACGAAGTTCTAATGCATAATCCAGGATAAATACATACATTATGAAAATTGAGCAAATCTATACCGGATGTCTAGCCCAAGGTGCTTACTATATTGAAAGCAAAGGAGAAGTTGCTATTATTGACCCTTTACGAGAAACACAAACCTATCTAGATAAAGCACATCAAGCAAATGCAAAGATTACATATATTTTTGAAACACACTTTCATGCCGATTTTGTGAGTGGTCACATTACCTTATCTAAACAAACAGGAGCTCCTATTATTTATGGCCCTAATGCTAATCCATCTTTTGATGCTATCATCGCGACAGACGGTCAAGAATTTAAAATTGGAGAGATTACATTGGTAGCGCTTCACACGCCTGGACATACGATGGAAAGTACCACCTACCTCTTACGTGATGCTACAGGAAAAGATCATGCGATTTTTAGTGGTGACACCTTATTTTTAGGAGATGTAGGTCGTCCAGACCTAGCGCAAAAAGCAGCGACAATGACGCAAGAACAATTAGCAGAAATTCTTTATGATAGTTTACGAACTAAAATAATGACGCTTGCAGATGATGTTATTGTATATCCTGCGCATGGAGCAGGGTCTGCCTGCGGAAAGAACTTGAGCAAAGAAACCGTTGGAACTATAGGTGGTCAAAAACAAAACAATTATGCGCTAAGAGCTACTATGACAAAAGCCGAGTTTGTAAAAGAAGTTACAGATGGCTTGCTGCCTCCTCCTCCATATTTCCCATTGAATGTTAAGATGAATAAAGAAGGATACGAAGATCTAGACGCTGTTATTAAAAGAGGTTCTCATGCATTATCGCCAAAAGAATTTGAAACTGTAGCCAATGAAACAGGCGCCATTATACTAGATGTGCGCCATCAAAAAGAATTTGCAGCAGGACATATCCCTCGTTCTATTTTTATAGGACTAGATGGAGGTTTTGCTCCTTGGGTCGGCGCTTTAATAGGAGATGTAACACAACCCATATTATTAATTACTTCTGAAGGTCGCGAAGAAGAAACCATTACGAGATTATCGCGTGTAGGGTTTGATTATACCATAGGATATTTAAAAGGAGGTTTTG
>JBLHOX010000048.1:0-12090 GCA_047623725.1 Dokdonia sp.
CTAAACACTAGTTTTAGCATTACATATATCATTAGTCCTTTTCACGCAAGTGCAAAAAAAAAATCCCATCATACGAAAACGTATGATGGGATTTATAGTATAAAGAAATGATCTTATTCTATTAAAGAATATTGATTATTTACCTTCCATTTTAGCTTTAAGAGCTGCAAGAGCATCATTGGCATCACCTAATGTAGGTTTTGACTCATCAGATTGCGTTTTTGCTTTCTTAGCTTGTTGCTTAACGATTTTTGCTTCATCTTCCTTATGGATTACCATATGAGATGCTACAACACGCTTAAAGTCCTTGTTAAACTCAATTACTTGGAATTGTGTTTCTTCACCTTTACCTAGTTTAGAACCATCTTCTTTCTCCAAGTGACGTGTAGGAATAAATGCAGTGATATCTTCGTTAAAAGTAACGGTTGCACCTTTATCTACGATCTCAGTAACACTAGCAGTATGCTTAGTACCTACGCCAAAGTCGGCTTCATATTTATCCCAAGGATTTGCTTCGATTTGCTTATGACCAAGACTTAATTTACGTCCTTCTACATCTAGCTCAAGAACAACTACTTCTAGTTTGTCCCCTACAGCACAGAATTCTGATGGATGTTTTACTTTCTTAGTCCAAGAAAGATCAGAGATATAGATTAATCCATCAATACCTTCTTCTAATTCTAAGAATACTCCAAAGTTTGTGAAGTTACGTACCACACCTTCGTGACGTGAACCTACAGGGTATTTTGAAGTAATATCTGTCCATGGGTCTGGTGCAAGTTGCTTGATACCAAGACTCATCTTACGATCATCACGGTCTAAAGTAAGTACAACAGCTTCTACCTCATCTCCTACTTTTACAAAATCTTGTGCACTACGTAAGTGTGTACTCCAAGACATTTCAGAAACGTGGATAAGTCCTTCTACTCCTTCTTCTACTTCGATAAATGCACCGTAATCTGCGATTACAACTACTTTACCTTTTACTTTATCTCCAATTTTAAGCGTTTCGCTTAATGCATCCCAAGGGTGCTTAGAAAGTTGCTTAAGACCTAATTGTATACGTGTTTTATCCTCATCAAAGTCAAGGATTACAACGTTTAATTTCTGATCAAGTTCAACGATCTCATTTGGATGGTTGATACGAGACCAAGAAAGGTCTGTAATGTGGATAAGTCCATCAACACCTCCAAGATCAACAAATACACCGTAAGAAGTAACGTTTTTAACGACTCCTTCAAGTACTTGTCCTTTCTCAAGCTGCCCGATGATCTCTTTTTTCTGCTCTTCGATATCTGCTTCGATAAGCGCTTTATGAGATACAACAACATTTTTGAATTCGTGATTGATTTTCACAACCTTGAATTCCATTGTTTTGTTTACATATTGATCGTAATCACGGATAGGCTTAACGTCTATTTGTGATCCAGGTAAGAATGCTTCGATTCCGAAAACGTCAACGATCATTCCTCCTTTAGTACGTGCTTTTACAAATCCATTAACGATAGTTCCTTCGTCATGTGCTGCGTTTACACGATCCCATGCTTTAATTACACGAGCTTTACGGTGAGATAATATTAATTGACCCGTTGCATCTTCACGCACATCAATAAGTACTTCTACCTTGTCTCCTTCTTTAAGGTCTGGGTTGTAACGAAACTCATTAAGAGAGATTACACCTTCAGACTTTGCGTTGATGTCTATAATAGCATCACGATCTGTAATACTTATTACAGTTCCTTCTACTACTTCGTCATTAAGCGTGTCTACAAAATTCTTTGCTACAAGAGCTTCAAATTCTTCTAGTTGTTTATCATCTACAACATCAATACCTTCTTCGTATTTTACCCAGTTAAAGTCTTTAAGAAATTGTTCTGGATTTGCTTGAGCAGGAGATTGCTCAACTTTTGGTGCTGCTACTGCAGCTTCTTCCTGAACTTCAGGATTTTTAGTTTCTTCAGCCATTTGCTAAAAAGTTACATCAGTACTAGAAAATAGATTTCTTTGACTGATGGGTTTTTGTATTTTACGCTTTCGCGAAAGCTCTTTAAACCTCAAAACCGTAAAAGTGGTTTTTTTCGTTTTATAAATCCCTTCATTGACGGCTTTCTAAAGGTTGCCAAAAAGGAGTGCAAAAGTACGTATTGTTTTCTGATTTTCAAAGGTCTTATTAAAGAAACTATTTTTAAGAATATCCATTAGGTTTTAAATATTTACATTTAACTTTAAAAATAATTATAATACAAGACTTAATGACTCCTTGGCATCTTTACCTTATGGCTATTATGTATATAACAATAGGCTGTATGCATTTTATAAAGCCTAAGGCTTTTTTAAGTATAATGCCTAGATTTATTCCATCTGGATTAAAGATGGTGTATCTAAGTGGCCTTGCAGAAATCATTTTAGGAATTGCGCTGTGTTTTAAAGAAACTAGAATGTATGCTATATATGGTATTATTGCGATGCTTGGACTATTCCTTATAGTCCATTGGTATATGATTGTAGACAAAAAGTTTCATAAAAAATACCCTAAACCTGTACTTTGGTTTCGGTTTCTATTACAGTTTGGACTCATGTATTGGGCGTATTTTTATCTTTAAATTCTAAATTCTCAAGATGTCATTATTTCCATCAGAGCCTCTCGAATTAAATTTAACAGGAGCACAAGTTATCTATTATCCTGATTTTTTAACTCCAGAAGAGGCTTCACATTATTATAACATAGTACATAAGGAGACACCTTGGCAACAAGATGATATTAAAGTATTTGGGAAAGTCTATCCTCAACCCCGTCTTACGGCTTTATATGCGAGTAATCACCTACCCTACTCCTATTCTAATATAACGATGCATCCACTAGCGTTTACTTTCGCTTTAAGCGAAATTAAAAAGAAAGTAGAAGCCCTTGTTGATACTGAATTTACGACGTGTTTATTAAATCTTTACAGAGACGGGAAAGATAGTAATGGTTGGCATGCTGATGATGAAAAGGAATTAGGGGAAAACCCTACTATTGCCTCGTTGAGTTTAGGCGCTAGCAGGGTATTTAAATTTAGAGATAAAAAGGCTAAATCTTCTGTACTCTCCATGTCACTAGAACATGGAAGTTTGTTACTTATGAAAGATGCTACACAGCACAACTGGCAGCATCAAGTACCTAAGACTTCAAAATTTGTGGAACCAAGAATAAATCTTACATTCCGAACAATCAAGGGGTGAAAGCCATTCGATTCGTATTAAAAATCTAGAACGAAGTCAGGCAAATAGAACATCAGGGGCGCTCCATTAAAAACCAAATCTTCGTTCTAAATCATGTTGTATATATTTTAATCAAAATATACACATTGGGGGACATTACAAGTAGCTAAAATTTATATATATAATTACATACACTTTATTTAAAGGGTGTGTAGATAATAGGAAACACTAATCGTATCAATGAACTTGCTTATGATATAGTTTACCAAAGATTAGATGATAACTGCATTATAGAGTATACATACAGTAAAATGGCTATTTCTTTAAAATAAACTTCTGATATAAGCGTACGGCTTAAAGCAAAATCTGTAAAAGAAAAAGAGGTACTATCAGGTAAAAAAATTGTTATCTAACACTTCTGTACTTTTAAAATATACTTCTAATTAAGAAATATAAATCGCTATACGATATAATAACTATGATAACATAAATAATCGTATCGTATACTTTGTAACTATTGACAGTACCTCTACTCTCATGAAAATCACTTTATTAACCGAAGGCAAAATTATATTAAGCATGCATAGTAATTCTTGTATTTTTTTTACTAAAAATTGTACAAAATTCGTAACTTACTGATAATTAATACAACTATAACGTTTGCGCTATGTAAAAGGAATTTTAACTAATTGTAAAAAATCAAAACATCATTATGACGAGTTTTAGTTTACATGATACATTCCTTATAAAAAAAATAACGAAGACTGGACTTCATAGAGATCCTGAACCTAGAAATTATTTTGAAATTATTTTTATAGAGAAAGGGAAAGGAAAGCATTTTATAAATGAATTTATAGTTTCCTATGAGGAGAAAGATATATTTCTTGTCGCTCCAGAAGACAAACATCATTTTGAAATAGAAGAGGAAACTACATTTTGTTACTTTCAATTTACAGAATTACTTTTTTCTAGTAAAATGAACCTTCCAGATAGATCATACTGGTTACATCGTATAGAAAGGATTATACATCACCCCAACCTTTTACCAGGAGATATCATAAAAGAAAAATACGATCGCAAACTTATCTGGCATATTCATGATGTTATAAATCAAGAATATACAAGTCAAAAAGAATTTTATAAGCATAATATTTCTAATATGGTAAGCACCACATTAAGTGTCATTGCAAGAAATATTACAAGAGAATTCCAACCTATAAAAGAGGCTGTAAATAAGGACATGCCTACTACAATAGATCAGGTTTTATCTTACATACGACAAAATGTATATGAAACCAATCTTATGAAAGTAAGTTCTTTGGCTTCACACTTTAATATGACTAATAGCGCAATAAGTTTATATTTCAAGAAAAAAACAGGTGAGTCTATACACCATTATATATTGATGTATAAATTACATCTCATTAAATACAGATTAAAAAACGCAGATTTTACAGTGTCAGAGATTGCGTATCAATTGGGGTTTACAGATGAAAGTCATCTTACTCGTATTTTTAAAAAATACAATCACATGACTCCAAAAAAATATAAGAATAACGTATTAAAAGAAAACAATAATCTGTTAGGAGTATAGAAAATTATCCAAACAGTTCATTAAGTAATCCAGCAAGGCGTATTCCTCCTTTTTGTAATTGAGAACGTAACGGATCAAAATATTGGTACATATACTTATAACCAAGCTCCTCCCCTTTTTTTGTATTACTATATATATCTTTAACCAGCGTACGACTATCTTCCATCCAATCTCTTGCCGTTCCTTCTTGTAAATGTGTTACTTGCTTTTTTGACAATTTTGGCATGGTCGCAGCTAGCTCTGAATAAGACATATTATTATGTTCTATCATTTGTGTATCCCAAACTCTATGCAAGTTTGTCCCATCTCTAAACCATTGCACCTGAAAATCATTTCCCCCTTTATCTTCTCCTATTCCTGTGTGCATAGGTTGGTGTAAATCTCCTATAAAATGAATCAACATCTTAAGGTAGAAAGCCTTATCCTCCTTAGAACTGTTGGCATCTTTAATGACTTCTACACATGTAGCAATTCCTTGTATAATATCGCCTCTATCATTTTTAGAATGCGTGTCATAGGTTTTATCAAATGGAACGTTCACATAGTGCCACGGACCAAAAGGTCTGTATTTTTTATCACTCTTTATGTCATCTGCATACGTAGCGACAAATGCTAAGGATTGTCCATCCAGTAATTTATTTATTTCTTTTTTTGCTTTTCGCGAAAGGTATTGTTCAGCGATAGCACCCGTAGTTCGGTGTCCAGTCTTGCCCCATACAAATTCTGTAGCTTGAACTAAGCAACTACTCAATAAAAACAAAGCGATGATAATATGTTTCATTATTTATTTCTTTTTGTAAAAATACAATGAAAATGAAGACATCCTGTTATACTAGTATTAAGAATCGTTTCATTTTCACCAATACATAATACGTACCTTTACAAATAGGTTAGGCTTTAATATTAATTTTATGAAATACATACATTTTTTTATACTTACATTTTTAATATCACACGTTGCATTTGCACAAAATACTCCTGTAGAGAGAGATGTTAAAATAAATCAATTTGTATATGGAACATTACTACAACCTAAAGAAGATACTGATGACTTAATTATCATTATTCCTGGTTCTGGACCAACAGATAGAAATGGTAATCAACAATTAACACGTAATAACTCTTTACGCTTACTAGCCCAAGAACTAACAGCTTCTGGCATAGCAACCTTTAGATATGATAAAAGAGTACTTACATTACTCAAAAAAAGAGCTTTAGAAGAAGAGAAATTACGATTTGAAGATTTTATAGAAGATGCTGTCGCTTCTGTAAATTATTTTAGAGACCGTAATACATATAAAAACATTTATATAATAGGTCATAGTCAAGGTTCATTAATCGGCATGGTCGCTGCACAACAATCAAAGGTTGCGGGTTATATCTCATTAGCCGGTGCTGGGCAAGCCATAGATCAAACCATTTTAAGCCAGATAGCATTACAGATGCCAGATCTTACAGATAAAGCCCAAGAAGCTTTTACACAATTAAAAGAAAAGGGAAAGGTGAAAAACTATAGCCCTGCATTATCATCTATTTTTAGACCAGAGTCACAACCTTTTATGGCGAGTTGGATGCAATATACCCCTACAGAGGAAATTAAAAAACTACAAACACCTGTCTTAATCGTAAGCGGTACTAATGATATTCAAGTAGATACAAAAGAAGCAGATGCACTTAAAAAAGCAAAACCCGATGCTACATTAGTACTCATCAAAAACATGAATCACGTATTACGTATTATAGAAGGAACTGACGGCTTAGAAAATACAAAGTCATATAACGAGCCAAAACGCCCAATCTCTCAAGAGCTCGTAAGTGCTATTACAGATTTTATATCAAAGTAATATAACACTTTGTTATCCTCTACATAAATAAACAACACTTTCCTTACTTTTACATTTTTAGAAAACCCATTTATGAAAAAGATACCTTTTTACATCCTTATTGTTGCGTTTATGATTTCTTGTGGATCTACGCAAAGCCCAATAATCTCCAAAAACACTAACGTTCAAGTAGCTATAGACTTGGTAGATGTAATAGATGATAAAGTAAACGTACGTATTCAACCAGGTACAATAACAACAGATGATGTCACATTCTATATTCCAGAAACAGTACCAGGAACCTATACTGATAGTGATTACGGGAAGTATATAGAGGATTTAGAAGTATTCTCTAAATCTGGATCAAAATTAAAAGTAGAAAAAACTTCTGATAATACTTGGCTCATTAAAGGTGCTCTCAAACTTGGATATATTCAATATAAAGTAAATGACACCTATGATATAGAAGCAGAGCATGATATCTTCTCTCCTTCTGGAACTAATTTTAAAGAGAAAGAACAGTTTTTACTCAATCTTCACGGCCTAGTAGGTTATATAAAGAACCAAGAAGAATATACCTATAATATAGACATTAATAGACCTGAAGAGATAGAAGCGACTACGTCTTTATCAAAACAAGAAAATGTTGCTTATACCAAAGCTACTTTTGATAATCCTATTAAAATAGACAGCTATCTAGCAAAACGCTACTTTGAAGTAATTGATAATCCTATTATGTATAATGCCCCTAACAAAGAGGTTTTTGATATAGAAGGTATTACAATAGAAGTAAGTGTATATAGTCCAAATGATGTTGTAAAAGCTTCAGATCTTAGAGCTAATATTGAGAACATGATGAAGGCTCAAAAAACATACTTAGGAGCTATGAATACAACAGATCGCTATAGTATATTATTATACTTAAGTACTGTTGGTCCTGAAGATGCACAAGGATTTGGCGCTCTAGAGCATCATAAGTCAACAGTGGTAGTTTTACCAGAAATGTTACCTAAAGAAGCCATGGACGGTGCTATTATAGATGTAGTAGCTCATGAGTTTTTTCATATTGTAACGCCACTAAATTTACACTCTACAGAAATTCATAAATTTAGATATAATGATCCAGAAATGAGTCAGCATTTATGGATGTATGAAGGAATTACAGAGTATTTTGCACAACACTTCCAAGTAAAACAAGGACTTGTTACTAATGCAGAATTCTATAATACCATCGTTAATAAAATAACGAATTCAAAAAGTTATAATGACTCCTTATCATTTACTAAAATGAGTGAAAACATTTTAGAAGAACCGTATGCTTCTAACTACGGGAATGTATATGAAAAAGGAGCACTTATAGGAATGTGTTTAGATATATTAATGCGTGAGAATAGTAATGGACAACGAGGATTATTAAGTCTTATGAAAGAGCTTACAGATCGTTATGGTCCTAACCGTCCTTTTGAAGATCAAGCAATTATACCACAAATAACGGCTATGACATATCCTGCTATTGGTGATTTTTTTGAAAAACATGTGATAGGTACTGTTCCCATTAATTATAGTGCCTTTTTTACCAAAGTAGGTTTAGAGTATAACACCCAGCAAGTTCCCACACAATACTTTTTAGACATGGAAACAAGGACTCCATATATAGATGCTTCTCAGGTAGACAAAACTATTTTTATTAGACGTGGTATTGAACTTCACTCCTTTTTTAAAGAAATAGATTTACAAGGAGGAGATGTCATAAAAGCAGTCAATGGCACTGAATATGATTTATCAAACATATATAATCTCATGTCAGAATCTGCTTCTTGGAAAGAAGGGGAAGATATTAGCTTTACGATAAAAAGAGAAGATAAAGAGATGACGCTAACAGGTAAAGTAACCGTACCACTAATTAATAAAGCAACTATTACCGAATTACAATATTTTACAGAAGGGCCTCAATTAAGGCTTCGTGATAGTTGGTTAACAGGATCATAAAAAGCTTTGTTAATAGCAAATTAAGTATATATTTGTTTACATGCATAGAAATTTACTCTTTCTACTCATCTTATTTTCTACTTCCTTATCCTTTTCTCAAGGAAAAGAAGTCTTTGTAAAATATATTGATACTGATATCAATGTAGACGGAAAACTAGATGAAAGTGTATGGCAACAAGCAGCTCCTGCAAAAGACTTCTGGGAATACTTTCCTACCGATACCATTCAAGCAAAAAATCAAACAGAAATTACGTTTCTATATGATGACAAAAAATTATATGTAGGGATCAAAGTCTATACGATAGGTAATGATTTTGTTGTTCCTTCCTTACGTCGTGATTTTAGAGCAGGAGGTAGTGATAATGTGACCTTGATGTTTGATACTTTTAATGATGGAACCAATGCCTTCCTTTTTGGTTCTAATCCAGAAGGCGTATTAAGAGAAGCCTTGGTTTCTGGAGGAGGTACAGAAATAAGAGGCTTTACGACAAGTTGGGATACCAAATGGGTGGGAGAAACCATACAATACGACGACTATTATGTATGTGAATGGGCGATTCCATTTTCTGCATTTAAGTTTCGCGAAGGCGAAACAAAATGGCGTTTTAATTCCTATCAATTTGATACCCAAGGAAACGAACGAAATACGTGGATCAACATTCCACAAAATCAATTTATATTTAATCTAGCCTACATGGGAGATATGATTTTTGAAAAGCCATTAGGCAATTCAAAAAGTCCAATATCTATCATTCCCTATATAAATACCCTCGCTGGAAAAGATTTTACCACAGATGACGAAACCTTTGATATTGGTATAGGTGGGGATGCAAAATTTACCATTGGTAATAGTCTAAACCTGGATGCCACGATCAATCCTGACTTCTCCAATGTTGAGGTAGATCGTCAAGTGACAAACTTAACGCGCTTTGAAGTAAACCTACCAGAACGCAGGCAGTTCTTTATAGAAAATAGTGATCTCTTTGCCGATTTTGGGAACTCAAGAGATGCAAATCCATTCTTTTCTCGTCGTATTGGTATTGCGACAAATGCAGACGATGAGACGATACAAAATGATATCATTGCAGGCGCTAGATTAAGCGGAAAACTCTCTAATGATTTACGTATAGGGATTCTAAATATACAAACCGCTACAGATGCTCCTAATGAGATAGGAAGTAATAATAATAGTGTCATTGCAGTGCAACACAAACTCTTTAGTAGATCAAATATTAGCTTTCTATTTGTAAACAGACAAAATACCAGTGATGAAGGTTTTATCACTCCTGACGAAGAATATAACCGTGTTGTAGGGGTAGATTACAACCTTGCCAATGAGGATAATTCGTGGAATGGAAAAATGTATTTCCACAAATCCTTTACTCCAGAAATAGAAGGTGATGACTATTCTACAGGAGCTCGTTTACAGTATAATAGTAGAAACTGGCGTGTACGCGGTAGTGGCGTTTTTATTGGAGATAATTTTCAATCTGATTTAGGATTTATACGTCGTACAGATATTTTGAAAATAGACCCTCAAGTAGAGTATTTATTATTCCCTAAAAAGGGGAAAATAAACCGTCATATCTTTTCTTTTACACCTATCATTACGTGGCGTCCTACATTAGACTATTTTAATTCTGATTATACGTTCCAAACACGTTGGAATGCTGAGTTTAAAAACAACTCACAACTCAGTGCGACTGTTTCTAATAATTACGTATTCCTTTTTGATGCCTTTGACCCTACCCGATCTGATGGTACTCCACTAGCCGCCAATACGGAGTATCGGTATACCAATGTTGAGTTACGGTATCAGTCAGATAGAAGAAAAGCCTTTTCCTATACGATACAGCCTTCTGGAGGTCAGTTTTTTAATGGAGAGATTGTTTCTTTAAGAGGTGATATCAACTATAGAATACAGCCTTATTTTAACTTGGCGATACAAACACGTTTTGATCACATTGCATTACCTACACCATTTGCTACAGAAAATCTTTGGCTTATTGGACCACGGGTAGATGTTACTTTTAATAGGTCTGTCTTCTGGGCAACCTTTATTCAATATAGTTCGCAACAAGATAACTTTAGCATCAACTCCAGGCTTCAATGGCGTTTTGCACCGCTGTCAGACCTTTTCTTAGTCTATAATGACAATTACTTCACAGATACAGTTTTTGCTCCTCGTGTGCGTTCTCTTAATCTAAAAGTAACATATTGGTTATATTTATAAGTATATTGTCGTGCTGAGTACGCTTTCGCGAAAGCGTATAAACAATCATTAGAAATCATCAATTTTATTACAAATACCTATGGGAGAACACGCTTTTTTTACAAACGACGCCGTTGTTTTTGGGCTACTAGCTATTATTCTTGGTTTTATATTTTATACTTCGAATAAAAAAGAAGGATTTTGGGGCAAATTTTATAAATACATACCCGCATTATTGCTATGCTATATGCTACCTGCAGTTCTCAATCTGTTTGATCTTGTAGATGCCGAATCTTCTCAACTGTATTTTGTGGCAAGCCGCTATTTACTTCCTGCCTGTATTGTATTATTTACGATAAGTGTGGATTTAAAAAGTGTTATCAACTTAGGTCCTAAAGCATTGATTATGTTTCTTACAGGAACTATAGGAATCATCATAGGAGGTCCTATCGCTATATTAATTATTTCTGTTTTTTCACCAGAAACAGTAGGTGGAGCTGGCCCCACTGAAGTATGGAGAGGCTTATCTACCATTGCTGGAAGTTGGATTGGTGGTGGTGCAAACCAAGCTGCAATGCTTGAGATTTATGAATATGACAGAGTCGAATTTGGTAAAATGGTTCTTGTAGATGTGCTTATGGCAAATGTCTGGATGGCTATCCTTCTATTAGGTATAGGAAAAACCAAACGAATAGACAAATGGCTTAAGGCCGATAGTTCTTCTATAGAAACTTTAAAGAATAAGGTCTCTGAGTTTTCAGAAAGTGTTAAAAGAAATCCATCATTAAATGATTTAATGATTATACTTGGTATTGCATTTGGAGCTACTGGTATCGCTCATTTTGGAGCAGATTATATCACTGAGTTATTCTCTGATGTACCTAAAAGTTCTCCTGCATATACATTTACAAAGCAATTTTTCTGGTTGGTTACTATTGCAACCATTATTGGCGTAGGTTTATCATTTACGAAAGCAAAAACATATGAAGGAGCTGGTGCTAGTAAAATAGGAAGTGTTTTTATCTATATTCTTGTGGCAACTATAGGAATGAGTATTGATTTAGGAAGTGTTTTTGAAAACCCTGGTCTTATCGCGATAGGCTTTGTATGGATTACAATTCACGCTGTATTACTAATCATTGTGGCAAAGCTTATTAAAGCGCCTTATTTCTTCCTTGCTGTAGGAAGTCAAGCCAATGTAGGAGGAGCTGCCTCAGCACCTGTAGTGGCAGCTGAGTTTCACCCATCACTAGCCAGTGTAGGCGTTTTAC
>JBLHOX010000049.1:0-12046 GCA_047623725.1 Dokdonia sp.
CTATAGATTTAATCTCTTAGGGTTTAATTCCTTGATGCTTGCATCGTATTTTTCTTTTTTTTTGGAATTTGTGATTTTCTCCTTTTGGGATTTGATACCTCGTATGCTTGCATCGAGGTAGTTCATTTGTAAAGGTATTCTTAATCTTGAACGTATCTTGACTTTTTCTATTTCCTAAAAAATGACTTAAACCCGCCCATATTTCATCTATTTTCTTATGCGTAGCGATACTATGCCTTTCAAAAATAGTCTCATCTGAACAAATTTTAGCTCATTTTCGGTTAAAAATAAAAAATCAAGATGAGTTCATGTGTTAGATTTTACCATTTGTAACGACTTTCAAAAGAAATGGTATGTTACAAATTATAAAAAAGGCGCTGTTGATCCCTTTACTAGGATTTTCGATAGGAATTTTGACCCATCAACATGCACAAGCACAAGAAGTATCTCCTAACAGCGAAGTCCATTATTTCTTAGATCTTGTTACTACTTCTAGTAAAGCAGCGCAAGGAAAAGCGTTTAAAGCTATTGAAAAAAATTGGAAGCCAACATTTGAAATCATGGCGATAGAAGTGATGTACTTTGGGTATTCTTCTGATGTCGGTTTTAAAATGACATTATTACTACAAAAAAAAACCAAGCAAAACTTCGGACTCGATTTTAATGCTTGGTATGAATACCTATGGAATAAAGAACAAAACCTACACCCTGATTACGCTTATTTTAAATCCCAATTCCACAAATCATTAGATCCTAAATTTGAAAACTATTTTCAAGGTAGGCAAGCAACAAGTTTGATCCGTCTAGACGAGATACGTTGGGGAGGTGTGGAACAAGATGGGATTCCGCCTTTACGAAACCCAGCGATGATCCCAGCAAATCGTGCGAGTTATCTTGAAGATGACAATATTGTTTTTGGAATTGAAGTCAATGGAGAAGCAAGTGCCTATCCTAAACGTATTTTAGCGTGGCACGAAATGTTTGTCGATGAGGTAGGAGGGATTCCAGTAACAGGTGTCTACTGCACGCTTTGCGGTACCGTCATTCTTTATAAAAGCGAAGTAAACGGTACGGTACACGAGATGGGAACCAGCGGATTCCTATACCGATCTAATAAATTAATGTATGACAAAGCAACACAATCCCTGTGGAGCACTCTAGAAGGAAAACCTGTCGTAGGTCCTTTGGTGGGTAAAGGCATACAAATGGATTATTTAAGTGTCGTTACAACCACTTGGGGAGAGTGGAAAAAACGTCACCCAGAAACACAAGTACTATCATTAAATACTGGATACCAACGAGATTATGGAGAAGGCATTGCCTACCAAGCCTATTTTGCCGATGATAATCTCATGTTTAATGTCCCATCTGTAGATGGTAAACTAAAAAATAAACAATCCATACTCGCCATCCGATTACCAGAATACCCAGAGCAACCTTTAGCGATTTCGGTGAAATACCTAAAGAGAAACCCCATCTATCAATCGACCATTGGAGATACTCAATTTGTGGTATTTACAGATAAAACAGGCGCCAATAGAGTGTATGATGCAACGAACTTAAACTTTAAAAAATACGATCAGAATATTACAGCCGTTGACGCAAGAGGTGAGACTTGGACTGTTTATGAAGATCGTATCGAAAACACCTCAGGTAAAGTACATCCCAGAATACACACTTTTAATGCCTTTTGGTTTGGTTGGCAAGCTGCCTATCCAGATACAAAGCTTGTAAAATAAGACCTAGTACAACGGTAAATAATTGCGTAATTTTGCAACGAATTAAATGATGTTGAGTACGCTTTCGCGAAAGCGTGTAAAGTAGAAATTATACTGAGTTTAGTCGAAGTACAAAAGCGTATACGAAGTAGATTAGAAGTAACAACATGAGATTCCCACCGGAGTTTATCCTGAGCGATAGTCGAAGAACGGGAATGAAAGATGTCACAGGGAGCCTGTCGAAGTGCGAAACAACATAGAGGATTAATAACATGAGATTCCCGTCTTCACGGGAATGAAAAAACCCCCTCTCCTTTGGAGAGGGCTGGGGAGAGGAATATGAAAACAGTAGTAGTAGGTCTTAGTGGAGGCGTAGATAGTAGTGTAACCGCCTATTTGTTAAAAGAACAAGGATATAACGTTATTGCTCTTTTTATGAAAAACTGGCATGATGATTCTGTCACCATTTCAGATGAATGTCCGTGGTTAGATGATAGTAATGATGCGATGTTGGTTGCAGATAAACTCGGCATCCCTTTCCAGACCGTAGACCTAAGCGAAGAATATAAAGAACGTATCGTAAATTATATGTTCAAAGAATACGAGATGGGGCGTACCCCAAATCCTGATGTGCTTTGTAATCGTGAGATTAAGTTTGATGTGTTTATGAAAATCGCATTAAGTTTAGGAGCAGATTATGTGGCGACAGGACATTATTGCCAGAAAGAGACCTTTACCAAAGACGGTAAAGAAATCCATCAGTTAATTGCTGGAGCAGATGGTAATAAGGATCAGTCGTATTTTTTATGTCAGTTGTCACAAGAACAATTGGCTAAAACCCTATTTCCTATTGGTCATCTTCAAAAACCAAAAGTGAGAGAGATTGCTTTAGAGCAAGAGTTGGTCACCGCAGATAAGAAAGACTCGCAAGGACTTTGCTTTATTGGGAAGGTGCGATTACCTGATTTTTTACAACAAAAATTACGCCCTAAAGAAGGAGTGATTGTTGAGATTCCTAAAGAAGCTGTGCCCGATATGGTGGGTGAAAATGTGGCTAGCAACGCTTTCGCGAAAGCGGACTTACCCCAACTCGCAGAAAAACCCGTGTATAGAGTTTCTGATGGGAAAGTTGTTGCCAAACATCAAGGAGCACATTATTTTACCATAGGACAACGGAAAGGACTCGCTGTAGGCGGTACCATCGAACCTTTATTTGTGATCGAAACCGATGTGAATGAAAATGTAATCTACACAGGACAAGGCAAAAGCCATCCCGGATTATACCGAAAAGGACTCTTTGTAAAAGAAGAAGAAATTCACTGGATCCGAGAAGACTTAGCACTTGCCGTAGACGAAACCATGGAAGTCGAAGCCCGCATACGCTATAGACAAACCTTAGAAAAAGCAACCCTATACCGCGTAGAAGGAGGGATGTATGTGATTTTTGATCATCCACAAGCTGCGATCGCCGAAGGGCAATTTGTTGCTTGGTATCAAGGAGAGGAATGCTTAGGATCGGGAGTAATTTCGTAACTTTAAAAAAAAACTACAGATTATGAGAAAAATACTACACTGGATAATCCTACTTATCCCATGTATCACGTTTGCACAAGAAGACGCTTGGGTATTTTTTACAGACAAAGAAAACGTATCAGAAAGCATTGCAAACCCTATCAGTATTCTTACCCAAGAATCCATAGATCGTAAAGCAATGCATGGCGTTGTTATAGACGAAAGAGACGTTCCTGTAAACGAATCCTATATCACAGAGATAAAACAACAAACAGGTATTACGGTACTTGCCAAATCAAAATGGAGGAACTGCGTACACGTACGTGGCTCAGAAGAAGCGATCCAAGCCTTGGAAGAGCTACAAATAGATGGGGAGTTTTTTGTTTCTGGTATTGAGTTTGCTGATGATAGTCTCACACGATCTTCAGAAGGATTTGGATTTATAAAAGAAGATCCTTTAGCACAACAACGTATAGAGTACACCTACGGAGCCACCGAAAATCAAGTCACCATGCTTGCTGTCGATTTTTTACATCAACAAGATTTTACAGGCGATGGGATGATCGTTGCTGTTCTAGATTCTGGTTTTCCAGGGATAGATATCAATGATGGTTTTGCAAGAACACGTGATAACGGACGCTTACTAGACGGATATGATTTTGTAGACCATGTAGATGATGAGTTTGCCTTTGCAAATAGTAGTCACGGGACGCGTACCGCTAGTGATATTGTTGGATTTATACAAGATCAGTTTGTAGGAACGGCGCCAGACGCATTCTTATATTGTTTCCGTACAGAAGATGTAAATAGTGAAAACCCAGTTGAAGAATCGTATTGGGTAGAAGCTGCCGAGCGTGCTGATAGCCTTGGTGTTGATGTAATTAATACCTCTTTAGGATATCGTACGTATGATAATCCTGCGTACAGTCATACGTATGAGGATATGGATGGACAGACCACGTTTATTACGATAGGTTCTAATCTTGCTTTTGAAAAAGGAATGTTACTCGTCACGAGTGCAGGAAATTCTGGAACAGGAATGATCAGTGCTCCAGCAGATGCACCAGGCGCGCTTACTGTTGGTGCCGTAGATAGTAATGGGAATTATGTAAGCTTTAGTAGTATCGGGCCTTCTAGTGATGGGAGAGTGAAACCTGATGTGATGGCAAAAGGACAGAGTAGTGCAGTGATTAGACCTAACGGAAATATAGATACGAGTAGCGGGACGAGTTTTAGTTCGCCTATTATGGCGGGCGCTGTGACGAGTTTTTGGCAAGCATATCCAGAATTGACTAATGCTGAGGTGATGCAAATTGTACGCGAATCTGCGCATTTGTTTAATACTCCTAACGCACAAATGGGATACGGAATCCCAAATTTTGAAGATGCGATTAATAATGTGTTGAGTGTGGAGGAGTCCGCTTTCGCGAAAGCGTATACACTCTCACCCAATCCTGCAAATTCCATCGTTCAAATACAGTTTCCAGAAGGAGCTTCACAAGCGACCATTTTTGTCTATGATATGTTAGGTAAACGTGTACTGCAAAAAGCAATTACTGTAGCCGATAATGCTGTTGATATTAATAGACTTACATCGGGTGTGTATATTGTACAAATACAAGAAGAAGGATTGTCTACAACGCAAAAGCTTATAAAACAATAGTGGGGAAAATCACAGATTTATTTGGTATTCAATATCCGTTAATTCAAGGCGGAATGATTTGGAATAGTGGATGGCGATTAGCAAGTGCCGTTAGTAATGCAGGAGGATTAGGATTGATAGGTGCTGCTTCTATGTATCCGGAAGTACTTGTTGAGCACGTCCAAAAATGCAAAAAAGCTACCGATAAACCGTTTGGGGTGAATATCCCAATGCTGTATCCAAATATCGAAGAACACATGAAAACCATAGTGGATTATAAAGTCCCTATTGTTTTTACCAGTGCAGGAAATCCAAAGCTGTGGACATCTCATCTCAAAAAGCATAATGTCAAAGTCGTACACGTCGTCAGTAGTGTGAAGTTTGCGCTCAAAGCACAAGATGCGGGCGTCGATGCGATCGTAGCTGAAGGTTTTGAAGCAGGAGGTCACAACGGACGTGAAGAGACCACAACATTGACGCTGATTCCAATGGTGAAGGAAAAATTGGAAGTTCCACTAATCGCTGCAGGTGGCATTGGTACCGGAAGAGGGATGCTTGCCGCGATGGTCCTCGGCGCCGACGGCGTACAAGTCGGAAGCCGATTTGCAGCCAGTGAAGAATCGAGTGCACATCAGTTATTTAAACAAGCGATTGTAGATGCAAACGAAGGAGATACTGTTTTGACATTAAAAGAACTCGCTCCTGTACGTTTGATTAAAAATAAGTTCTATAATCAACTAGCAGAATTATACCAAACATCACCCACACCAGAACAACTGAAAGAGCTCCTTGGACGTGCACGTGCCAAGCGTGGGATGTTTGAAGGAGATCTAGAAGATGGCGAACTAGAAATTGGTCAAATCTCAGGATTGATTCATGATATTAAACCCGCAGGTCAAATCGTCTCCGATATGATCACCGAATACAATCAAGCAAAAATCGAACTTAGCGTATTACCTAATTTATAAACAGTGTCTAAAGGCTATATCCAAACCGTTCATCCTGTACTTCCTGTGAGGGATGTGGTCGCCTCGTTACGGTATTATGTAGACAAATTAGGATTTGAAATCGCCTTTGCAGACGATCAACATAATCCTATGTATGCCGGAATTACCCGTGATGGCATTGAGATCCATCTACAATGGCATGACAGCGCTAATCGGTCAAAGATGAGTGCTTCTTCGCTACGCTTTGTCATTAAAGATATTGATGCTCTATATGAGGAGTATAAAACACAAGATGTCTTTCACAAAAACACTTCTTTAAAAGAAACGTCTTGGGGCACCCGTGAGTTTGCCTTTTACGATCCAGATATGAATGGATTGACGTTTTGTGTGGGTGTGTAAAATTTGGTATTAAATAACGTTAGTTTTGTTGTGTTATGATTTTATAACTTTAGCGTTATTACCGTAGCTACCCTTTAAGTTATTGATTTGTTCTTCCTTTATTTTTTCAAATTCTAAACGACTAATAGACTCTTCTGATGATGGAATATCTATTTGCGTATTTTCTTTTTTGGAGATAATATCTTTAACAAGATATGTTTTACTTGGAGTATCTAATTTTATAATTAAGCCAGGTAAGCCTTGATACACATCTGGTCCTTCACTAATATTAATTTGATCGGTAAAGTATGCCGTTATTTTTTTTCCATTATATACACCTTCTGCTACTTTACATGAATACTCACCTACAGTCACAATTTCATCTTTAACAGTCCATTTAAAATCTATTAATTTATCAGATATAGTAATCACCATATCTAATAAATTTGCTATTTTGATAAAATCGTTTGAGTCCGATTTTTTATAAACCTTGTTACTTTTAGGATTTCCAGAAATAATCGTACTAGTATCATCATAAGTATTTAATGTTTCTGTATATTTTGCGTAACTAGAGACACCATTACTATAGACTAATGTAAATAGAACTGGTTGCCCTACTTTTTTTATAAGCATTTCTTTTATTGCAGGGTTATCAATTTGTTTTAATTGTTTTTCAATATTTCTAGTTTCCTGATAGTGTATTTCTGTAGTTTGAGCTATTATGAAACATGGTATGAGAATAAAAAATAAATATGATTTTTTTTTAATAATTGAGAGTAGCATATTTCTTGTTTTTAGAATTATTGCAGGGAGCGACCCTGCAATAATAAAGTTTTTAATATTCTAACAGTCGGTGATAATAAGTCCTGAACCGTCTTCAAAAATTATAATAATAATTGTACAAGGTCGAGCAGTGTCACTGACAATTTCTACAGATTCAATAGAAGCTGTATTGCTTTCAATAAATTGTGCACTTTCGGTAGCACTCATATTCAAAGTAGTTTCAGTAGCATTTGCCATTGCAACGGAACTCATTAATAAGCAAAAACTAAAACATAAGGATAAAATTAATTTTTTCATAATACGTGTTTTTAAAAGTTAATAATTCAGTGCAAAAGTTGATCAACAAATACATCTTAAAGTTATATAAAAACCGTGTAGGAAATAGGATTAATATGTTAAATAAATATTAATATTAAATTGTAAGTATCTATTTTGTAGTATTTTATGGTTTTACCGTAAACTATTGAATCATAACTAAAATCAGATTTACACTAGTTTTACCGATGATTTAATAAAAAAAAACACCAAAATAATTCAATAAAAAATAAAACATGTTAAGAAGGTATTTCTCACATATTTATTTAATAATTTAATAATTTGATAGTTGAAAGTGTTTTGAACACCTGCGAGTTTGCTTTTTACGATCCAGATAAGAATAGATTGACGTTTTGTGTGGATGTGTGATTACACATTGGTTAAAACTTCATAACATACGTGAGGTTCAATATATGGTAAGTCATTAGTGTATTTCTTCCATTGAATCATTGCTTCAAGGTGATATCGAAAATCTATCCAATAGCTACCACCCTATTTTTTCTAAATCTAACGTCATACATTTTTAATTCCCTCTTGTAAATTAGTATAAGCATCTTGTTAATTATGATAAGGAATTACTCTTCTTGTGTCTGATATTGTGTTCTTTGAGGTATTATTAATCATATAAAACAGACATTATGTTAAAAAACATTTCAAGTTTAGGTGTCGTCCTAAACAAAAGAGAACAAGAATCAATTATGGGTAGTGGTATATTAATATGCAGACCACATGAGTGTCCAATTGGTGAAGAATGGAGTCGAGTTGAGTGTACTTGCGTAGACGCACCACCAGATTGCTAGTTTTATTTTTTGCTCAATAAATTATAGAACTATTATAAGCGAGCTCAGCTCGCTTATTTTTTTAATTTTTCAGATCTTATTGTAGAATGTTTCTTCGCTATGTTTTGTAATACTAGAGATAGTTCCTTTATATGAAGAGTATAAAATGCAAGATGCATCTATTTCCTTAAAAGAAACTCTTTAGGACAACTCTAAAATTGATCAAAGGTTTTTTAAATAATTTTCAATATATTTTTCTAGCTCATCACCAAATTTATCTACTGCAATCAAATTGCCATTAGAATCTATCAATATATTTCGGGGTACTTGTTTGATTTGGAAATCTATCATTGTTTTAGATTTAATTCCATCTAAATCTGAAATATTTTCCCAAGTAATGTTATCCTTCTTAGAAGACTTTTCCCAATTTTCGAGCTTATCATCAAGCGAGAAACTTATGATTTTAAAATCTTCGTTAGCATACTTTTTATGTAAGAGAGCTAACCTTGCGTTTTCTTTTCTACATGGGCCACACCAACTAGCCCAAAAATCAATCATTGTTAATTTAGATTCAATTTTTTTACTATCGTAACTTTTTGATTCACCTGATAAGTTTTTACCTTCAATACTTTTTAATTTTGTACCTAACAATGGCGTAGGTGCTATATAGCGATATTCTTTATCAGAAAGCCTATTTAATGTTTCTCTTAATTTTTGACCCCAATAACTAAGCTTTACATTTTCCTGTAGCATTTCATAATACTGTATATACTCCTGATCTAAATCCGGAGCTCCAGAAAGAATATAAGGAACAACATAATTAGATGGCTTTTGGAGCACCAAAGTTTTAAAATTTTGATTTATTTCATTTTCTAACTTTTTAACCCTTTGGTCTAATTCTTTTTTTGATATGATTTTTTTTTCAAAATCAGTTTTTATAGCTCGCATTTCTTTAGCTAAATCATTTTGAACATCATAAAAATTTCTCCAAGTATTATGGTATTCTGAACTTGTTTCGATTTGAAACCAATTTTCACCAAATATGTTAGGATCCTTCTTTATGAGAATATCCACTTTATAGTTACTTACAGTATCTAACAGGATTTTGATCGAAGATCGTTTTCCATTATTATTGATTACCAACATACTATTCGTAGGTTCAATAATACTTCCAGAAATAACAAAAGAGTCATTTTCAATTACCGCAGGAAATTTCTTATAGTCATTTGTTGAAATTTCTATTGAAACATCCAAATCCTTTATGTTTTGGGAATCCATTATTTTCCCTTCAATTGTGAATTGAGAAAGAGCTAAAAATGGAATTAAGAGAATGATAGTTAAAGAATAATACGTCTTCATTGTAAAATAGTTTAAAAAGCCTTTTTCATTTTAAAATGAAAAAGGCTTTTTTTATATATAATTGTTATTCTTGTTCAACAGAAGCGCACCCTGGAGCGTTATCGCATAGACGGTCACAATAACCTGCATCACCTTCCCTTCCAGGAACAGTAACAGTCATACCATTAGTTGCTGTCATTACACAATTCCCAACATCTGCAGAAATGCTTAGTCTACCTCCTTTGATAGATTTTTGTTGATCGCTATTTAAAACTGATACTCCTTTTTCCTGTAAAATTGATTTTAACATAATATTGATTTAATTGTTTATTCTCTAAATATTTTAGAACCATTAGAGATTAAGTTCATCCTGCAAGATATTTTATACTAAGCTTGTAATACTTAGGTGTATTCTATGATTTGCTATTTTTACATTTGAGGCAAACTTTGATCTAATAAATTTTATTATAAAATCGATAAGCCTGATTCTTATTTTAAACTAATTGTAAAATATTTTTTAAAATTTCAGAAATAGTTATTATCTGAAAATAAATTGTACACTTTCGATAGTACTCATATTTAAAGTGGTTTCAGAAGTATTTGTTATTGGAACAACATTCTTTAATAATGGAAAACTAAAACACAAGGATAAATGTGATTTTTTCATAATATGTGTTTTTAAAATTAATGATTTAGTGCAAAGTTGTTCAATAAATTCATTTCAAAGTTATACAAAAACAGTACGGTAAAATTAATTGCATTGTTAAATAAATGATAACGAAAAGTTATAAGTTGTTAATTTGCAAAATGTTACGGTAAAACCGTAATTTTTAGAATCGGAATCAAAATCAGTATAACTATATTTTAGCGATGAATGATTGAGAAAGAACATAGGGTTCAATAAAGAATAGAGAAATATTTTTTTTTGTAATTTTTATTAGATATGCAATAGGTTTATATATTGAAAATACCATAAATTAAGTCTCGTTGTGTATACATATGATGATCATATTGATTCGGTTATTAAGTAACGTTTTCGTACTTTGAAGAGATCAATAAACGGTCTTGTTGATCATGATACCTCGATACTTTTCGAATGGAAACTGTTTATTGTTGGGAGGTGATGTTTAAGGTGATTACACACATTTGTCAGTATTATTTTTATTACACAGAATTTGCTTTCGCGAAAGCGTACTCATAAAGAAGTCCTATTCTTTTCCAAGGAAAATCCATTTCCTTTTATTTATTAGAAATCCCGATAAATGAACTCAACACTCTTACAACTATTTTGGGTATATCAGATGCATCATTCTATTCAAACAAATAACCATCCAACATTTTAAAACACTCATTCTCCCCAAAAATCTTTTAACCCCCCAAAAGCTCCCCCCTTCCAAAACCCAAACCCCAAACCCCTTAACATTCCCCACACCCATGTAATCTTTTGGTTATTTGAATGTTAAAAAATATGTAGTACCTTATAACACCTTCAAATTATTTGATTCATCTAAAAACAAATCTTATTTTTGATGGTGGAAACCTGTAACTATAATTCATATGCGTGATTTATGCTTGCTTATAGTTCAAAATTATGTTTTTTAATCAACCACCTATTAGTATAATTTGGGTTGATTATTAGCCATTTCAGCTTCCTAAATGTACGTTTTAGGTATTGGAAGCTCCTGTTACGTTTTAACTATAAACCAACTATAAATCAATTATCAATGAAACAAATTACTATCTCTTCAATGGGTTTTGAGTCCTTTTGTCGAACCTTCAAATTAAAAATGCGATTGCTTATTGCACTGGCATTATTAGGAACGTGGAGTTCCTTTTCTCAAGTGGTCATTAATGAAGTAGACGCAGATACTGCCGGAACCGACATCCTAGAGTTTGTCGAGCTATATGACGGCGGCGTAGGGAATACCGCTTTAGACGGCCTAACGCTCGTATTCTATAATGGTTCTAACAACTTAAGTTATGCCTCTTACGATTTAGACGGTCAAACCACAAATGCCGATGGCTATTTTGTGATTGGTAACGCCGCTGTTGCTAACGTCTCCCTTGTGATTCCTAGTAATGGCTTGCAAAATGGAGCCGATGCTGTAGCGCTTTATACCGCAGACGGCACTGATTTCCCAAGTGGATCTGCCGTTTCTTTAACCAATTTGGAGGACGCCATGGTCTACGATACCAATGATAGTGACGATCCCGATTTGCTAGTTTTGCTAAATGCAGGGCAAGCACAAGTAAATGAAGATGGTGCAGGAGATAAAGACAATCATTCTTCCCAACGAATTCCGAATGGAACAGGAGGCGCTAGAAATACGAGTACGTACGCTCAATTAGCACCGAGTCCTGGTGCTGTAAATTTTGATCCTTCAGCCACAGCTGTATTTATCATTAACGAATTGGATGCTGACACCGCTGGAGCAGATACCTTAGAATTTGTTGAAATCTATGACGGTGGCGTTGGAAATAGCACTTTGGATGGTCTCGTTTTAGTACTTTTTAATGGTTCTAATAACTTGAGCTATGCTGCATACGATTTGGACGGGCAAACGACGAATGCCGAAGGGTATTTTGTGATAGGAAATGCTGCTGTTGCCAATGTTTCGATGGTGATTCCAGGTA
>JBLHOX010000050.1:0-11645 GCA_047623725.1 Dokdonia sp.
GCTTTCGCGAAAGCTTACAACAACTATCTTTAACCTTAGTCACTATTTCTTACACCTAGCCGAATTTCTTTTCAATATAAATTCCATTTGATGCTATCACTCTAATTAAATCTATTTCGTCAATTGGGATATCCCAATTTCTTAGTGTGATTAATTTTCTATCCTGATTTATATTACTACCATACATGAGATTGTTTATTTTAATAACCCAAGTATCTGCTGGTAATGATTTATCTAAATGTATATGAAGATCACCATCTTCTGTAATTACCTTATTGATTTTTATACCAGTGATGGGGTATGATTCTGTAATGTTTTCTTTAAATATTTTTTGAGATTGTGCTCGAATTAGTTCAATTTCCGCTTTTTGTCTGTCTAATTCTTCATTTCGCATATCTTCAGAATATTTTTCCAGACCTGAAGAGCTTCCTACTAAACAGTCTAAGTAAGCTCCGTTACTAGGAATACTAAAAAGATGCGCGCCACTTATAGGAATCAAACCGTATTCTACTCCATTTAGTAGCTGATAAGCTTCTGTTTCTATGGTTTCCTGTATTTCTTTAAGGGGCTCAAAAACCACTCTATATTCTTTCCACCATTCTTTATTATCAACAACATAGGTTTTTAGTTTTGCTCTTACTTTTTGATAATCCAGTTTTTGTTTTTTAATAGCATTTACAAGATTTAATAAAGAAGAAGAGACATGTTCGGCATCTATGCTTTCACCTGAGCCTAATATGTCTCTGGGTTGTATGGGTTCAGGGTATTCTAGAAATGCTTCAGATGGAATGTTGTAAAAATATTCTTTGAATATTTTTTTGAATATTTTAAAAATGATGCTAAATCTGATTTCAATTTCTTTTAATTCAAGTTCCATTTCTGTAAGTTCAGTAACCAATACTAGTAGTGTATCATTAGTTACTATATTCAAAAACTCTTCAAGCTCATAAAACTCAAATGTTCTAATGTCTTGGAGATTAGTTCCCTTAATTAGAGGTTGAGGTCTTGTGTACGTGAGTTTTAAATTTTCTAAGTGTAACCCTCCTTGATATACATTATCTAAACGATAGAAAAACAGATTTAATGAGACACCATCGTTAATATTTTGTATTTGACTTGTAATAGATTCATCTACTATTAACTTGGAAGATTCGGAGAGTTTAGAATTGACTTCAACTCTAGACTGCTTTTTCATTTCCCTAGAAGATTCGTTGGCAGCTCTTTTAATTTCTTGAGCGAAAGATTTACTAGTTTTGGTGGTAGAACCACCTCCTGAAGCGCTTCCTCCAAAACCTCCATAACTTCCGCTGGCTTTAGCACTCCAGTTTTTATTACTGGTCTTTTCTTTTGATTTACGGTTTGTTTGTTCAAAAAAATCTGAGAAAGTAGTAGACTTTTTTTCTGTCACATCTAAGATAGAAGTGATCGATTGTGTTTGGGTTTTTTGTGATTCAAAAGTTTGTTTAATATTAATATTTCTACTTTCACCTGGAGCAAGATTTATAGATTCTATAAGTTCACTTAACTCAACGCCTCTCCATGAGGCTCTGTAAGCAAGATTTTCTTCTACACTTAAATTAGGTATAGAAGTTGGCACATCGCCCGGTAAAGGTCTTGTAAATAGATCATAACCAATTAATCTTAGTCCTTTTGTTATACTCTCTTCATATTGAGGAATCATCACTGCGGTTCTCATTCTAATGGATTCTGAGATTTCACAAGCTCTCATAATCTCATTAAGAGTTTCTCCATTGTCAGCAATATACCCTTGGTTAGTAAGCTCTAGAAAATGAACATCATATCCAGTATCTTTTAACGCTTCTACTTCATCAGACCAAGGTGTTTCTGGAATAGGAATAATCTTCTTATTTGTGACTCTGATCCATTTGTGTGTGTATCTGGTATACCATTTGGTCTTGTATTTTATTCTAAAAAGACCTATCCGTACCTTGTATCTTTTACGGATTCTAAATGCTTTCTTTATTAACCTTAATAAACTATATGTTTTAAAAATTTGTGCATTTCCATCTGTTCCTAATTCTATCTTGTAACCAAACTTTTTTATTCGCTCTATTAAAACTCTCTCTTCCCTAATAAGATCATTATTTGAGTTAACTAATGCATTGTGTTTGTCTTCTATATTTGATAGGGCTTCTTTAAATTCTTCATACTCAAAATCACCAATGTCACCAATTTTTTTTATTAATGAATCAGCCAAGGTTGTTCGTCCTTTAGATAGTTTTTGAAGTGATTTAATGTCTTGGTATTGATCTATTATAGCACTTAGCGTTACGTCAAAATATTTACTAGAGGGTAATACGTTTTTTAGGTTCTCAGTTCCTTTTTTATACGCTACTAATTCTACATCTTTGATATTTGTATCCCACCTTGAAAAAAATGATTCTAGTGTATTAAATGTAGTGTCTTCTTCTTCGAGTTGAATTAGATAATAGCGTTCATCAAGTTTAAGAATCCAATTATTTTCTTCTTCTATTTGTTGATAAAATAAACGATCATTCTCGTTAGATAATTCACTATTTATTAATAACAAATCTAGCTGAGAGCCTTCAAGATTTGTAGAGATGTCATCTTTTGTTGTAAAAAAAACTAATTCTTCAAATTCCTTCCATTGGGATGGTTTCTTAATAATAGTTTTTATAGGGTCTGCTTCTGGTTTTGAATGGCTAGACTTGGCTTGATCTAGAATATCAATAACAAAACTACCGCTTATGTAATCAGTACCGTTTATTGATATACTTCTGTTAAGTTCACTTCTTAGGGAAGGAAAATTACGACTGGAGATATTTGTACTATTTGAATTTACAAAATTCAAGCTTTCTGAAAACCCTATGCCACTATCTGATAATCTATTGGATAATATTTCTGTGTTTAGATTTAAGAACCCTCCGTTGATTGGATTTACGGTTCTTGGAGGTATGTCTAACATGGGAGGATTTTCCAATACATCCAGATCAATATTTGGGGATTTAGGTCTAAAAACAGCTCTTAAATGAGTAATTTCTTTAAAAGTATTATTAATATTTTCTTTTAAAAACTTGTCTTTTTCAAAGGTTTTATATTTTGAAATAATTGCTTCTTTGTCGTAATAGTATGGTTCGTAGTATAAGTTGTTTAGTTTATTATAAATTAAAACTTTTGAATTTTCACTTAGCGTCGGTTGTAAATGATTATTAGGATTGAGCCATTGCACTAAGGTGTAGTAAAATACATCATTTTGCGGTACTTTATAAACTAAAGAAGTAAGATCTAAAGAATCCCAACTAGTCGCTTTAATATCTAAAGATGTTTTTATTTTTTCTCTGAAAATATCTATATCGTCAGGCAGTAAACCAATAGCACTTTCCCAAGGAAATTCTACAGAATTTGATCTTGTGATAGATATATCAATAGGTGCTCTATCTTTTTTATTTTTTTGACTACTTAAATGGATGCCTCCTGGCTCTTTGATTTTTAGAATTTCAGAAAAATTTGACTTCATATAGGTTTAATATATAGATAGTTATGATTTTTTATTTTTTTGTTTCTGTAAGTTTTTCTTCTCGTGTAAATTGAAAAATTTTTGCCGGATCATAGAAATTCCTATTTCCCCATTTTTGTTTTTTAGGATCATAAGTAAATACTTCAAGATGGAGGTGAGCTTCACCCCCTACATTACCAGTTTTACCTATTTCCCCAATTTTTTTTTGATCATTAGAATCTGAAAAAGTGATTTTTTCACCTTTTTTAACCGAAATTTTTGATAGATGACCGTATCGAGAATAAATATTACCCCCATGATTTATTTGTACATATTTACCAAGCTCTCCTCCTTTTTTACCTTTTATATAGGTGTCTTTGTCTTCTATATAATCAACTTTTCCACAAGCCAGAGCGTACACATTATCTCCTATATTACCTTTAAGGTCTATACCTTTATGTGGTTTACCGCTACCATCTTCTCTTAAACGATATTTATGAGCTCCTTTACCATCAAAACGCCCATCTGCAGTACCACCTCCTTTTTTTCTTACAATTAAAGGCGTGTCAACAGGATTTCTGATCATTGTTTTCTTTAAGGTTGCTAATCCCACTTTAGGAACATTACCTTTGGGTTGAGTAACTGCTTTTATAACAGCTTTAGAAGAAGTTTTTTTTGGAAATTTGAGCTGAATTAATGTGCACTTACTCATTGTTTTAAAGAACTATAAACTTGTTTCTGATGGTTTATTTAAAAAATAAGAGTTTTTAGAAAACTAAATATAGTAAGATAACTCATAAAACAAAAAAAGTAATGAGATTAAAACCTCATCACTTTTAAAAATACATTAAAGAACCACCCAATTACTTCTTCCTATACCAATCAATTGCACCACGTTGATAGCAGAATTTACTTTATTGAAAATCGTTGTAAAATTGAAAATATCAATCAATCCTTCTATCCTTTTGTAGCAATAGCACCATACTTCCTCAATTGATACACAGCATAGCATCCGATAGTCAATTCTGCGATGACTCCAAAAATATATCCCCCAGTTGGTAATCCGTCTAGGAGCATACTTAGTAGGCGACCTGTGGCAAGTGTGAGCATGAAGAGGATGTTTAACTGAGTCGCTCTTTTCCAATAGGTGTCTTTCCAAATTCCCAATAGCCATACACCTGAAACCCCTAGATACAAACACATCATAGCTTTTAACATATTTGAAAGATCGATGGTGTTTACTTGAATGTCCAGCTGTTCTTGAAGAATACTAGGTGACCCGTAGATGATCCCTGTGGGTATCACAATAACTAAAGAAACGATCAGGTGTATATTCTTTAAAAACCAATGTATTTTATCTTTCATAGTTTGCGTGCTAGCACTATAGTGACGGCTTGTTTTTATTTTATCAATTCGTATGTAGCAATTTGTAATCCATTGTCATATAGATGACTTTCCTGTAGATTCAAGTTGACATTGGTTTTGGAGTCTCCAAAGAGTTTAACGCCATCGCCAAGTATGATAGGATTGATTTTTAGCTTTAGAATATCAATCTGCCCATGATCCAAAAGCCAGCCTGCAAATTGTCCGCCACCACATAGATACACATCGGTTGAAGAACGTTCTTTTATCTCTTGTATGCGTTCAATATTAAGAGCCTCAATATGTAGTAGATCGTGTGCGTTTTCTAAGTGTAACGAGTCTGAAAAGATATAATGTTCCATGTGTGGGTATGCAAGTTGACCAGGTTCAAGCCCATATAGATAACCGAACTCATATGTTTTCCTACCCATAATCACTGTGCTAAACTCTTTTAGATCACTTAGGTACTTTTCTACACCATTCCCTTCACCTACAAAATTGCTGACATCATTATTTGGTCCTGAAATAAAACCGTCTAAAGAGGTAGCTACGTAATAAATGATTTTTTTCATTTTCTTTTTTTATCTCTTTCGTTTGTAATGATTCTGTGGGATTTGATTCAAAAATGTTTTAGTCTTAATTAATTCGAATTCCAGTTCATTTGGAAGCTCTGAAAATAAAGGAGAACCGCCACCCAATACTATTGGAATTGTAGTAATGATCATCTCATCAATGAAGTCAGCTTTTAGAAAATTTCTTATGGTCGTACCTCCATCAATGTAAAGTCGATGATATCCTTTTTTATGAATCTCTTCTAAAATTCTGGTCAATGTTCCTTTTACTAAAAAGGCTTTTCCTTTATGACTTTCAGGTATTTCATGTAAAGTCGTACTCAATACGAATACTGGTTTGTCATAAGGCCAGTCAACATCAAATCCACATACCGTTTGAAAGGTTGTTCGTCCCATAACAAGAGCATCAATGTCGCTAATGAATTCAATATACCCCATATCATCATTGCTAGGGTTTGGTATTGAATAAAGCCAATCAATTCCGTCATTTTTATCTGCGATATAGCCATCTAAACTTGTCGCGATAAATACACTATTTCTCTTGTTCATTACTTTATGAATTTCATTCGCTTATATAAATAGCATAAAAATCATTGTCCTTTATATTCCTCTTGTTATGCTTAGGGTTCTTTTTTATCTCTTTTCAATTATCTCAATTTTACTTACTAATTTGAATGGTGGATTTTTTGACACTATATAATTTAAGAGTTTCTCAAATGTATCTTTCCCTTTAATTTTTCCAGTTAAAAATATGATCATTCTTTCAGAGTGAGCACCAATCAAGATATCTTCGAATTCTTTATTTGACCTAAATTCGGAATAGAAGTTTTGTGCCCAGTCATTTATTTCTATAACGTACTTTCCTCTTTTTGAACCAATCCATTTTAAGTCACTTTTAATTTCAACTTGTTCCTCTAAAATCATTTTAAATAATTCATCTGGAATAAATTTCTTTAATTGTTTTACGTTTTTTCTAATTCTTTAAAGTCACTTTTAACTTTGATGTCTTTCGAAATTGATTCCAAGAGTGATAAAGGAATTTTGCCTCTACATTCTTTTTTCACCTCTTCAATTAAATATTTTGAAATTGAAGTTTTACACAATGAATCTGACCATTTATTCATACAAGTCTTATTTATAATTCAATTTCAACTGTCTTTTTTACTTTCTCTTACCTAGGCATAACTTGAATATAAAAATCGTGTTCTTTAGATTCCATATCTGTTTATTTACAAGTCATACTATATTCTTCACAAAACCCACCCAACTACTTCTTCTCATACCAATCCAATTGCACCACCTTGATGGCAGGATTTCCTTTATTAACAATCGTTTTAAAATTAGCGACATCACTTAGTCCTTCGGTACCTCTGTAGTGATATGGATAGATGGTTTTTGGAGCGAATTCAAGAACTGCATCGGCAGCACTGACTTCGGTCATGGTGTAGGGGAGGTTCATACACACAAACGCAGCATCTATATTTTTAAGCGCACGCATTTCTGGAATATCTTCGGTATCACCAGAGATGTATATACGCGTGCCGTCTTTTTCAATCACATAGCCATTACCGCGTCCTTTGGTATGAAACTTCAACGCTTCTTCACGTAAGTTATACATCGGGGTCGCTTCTACAGAAAAGCCAAAACGTTCTTTGCTATCTCCGTTATTCAGTACATCTACTTGCGGTACAAAAGCCTCTGGCATCTTATCGGCGACGGCTTGTGGTACGATGATTTTTGCTTTTGAGGTGTCTAATCCTTCTAAGGTTTTGACATTTAGATGATCTCCGTGTATGTCTGTTACTAGAATTAAATCTGGTTTTGGGTAGGAAGCAAATGCTTGGGCACCACCCACAGGATCGATATAGATGGTTGTTCCATCCCATTGTAATACCATGGTCGCATGACTTACAGGCATGATTTCAAAAGGCAGTTGTTTTTTGGTTTCTATTGTTGTCGTTACTTCTTTAACAGCTACTGTTTCGGTTTGTTTTTCTTTACAACTTAATACAGTAATACAGGCGAGTATCGGGATCAAGATCTGTTTCATATGACAATTTTAGTTTAGAGTTAATTCCATTTTTATGTTAGACCGTTCGTAATTAGAATCTTCTTCCAAAGGAATTTCAACAAATCCCCATTTTTTGTAGATATAGATGGCGTTTTCAAGTAGGGTGTTGGAGTACAAGACTAGTTTTGGGGCTTTTTCCGCTTTCGCGAAAGCGATACAATGCGCCATCAATTTCTGACCAATCCCTTTGCCACGTATTGAAGTATCGACTGCCATTTTGGTGAGTTCGTACACATGAGGTTCTGGCATAGGCATTAAAGCAACGGTACCAACGACCTTCTCGTCTATAATAACAAAAAAGATATGCCCGCCTTTAGAAATGATATAGGTATCGGGGTTACTTAAGACCTCATCATCATAAGGCTCTACATAGAAAAAGGTTTTTAGCCACTCGATATTCAGTGCTTTAAAATCAGGAGCGTATAAAGGATGGTACTTAACTATTTGCATGGTGTGTTCGTATAAAATCGGTCACAAAATAACTAATGGCTTTGCCAACTTGTCCTGCTTTTTTCCTTCCAGGAGCTGCTTCACAAATATGGAAATAGGTACAGTGTTTTTGAGATGCGGCACGCATAATAAACTGACGCACGCTATTGATGTCAAGACCGCTGGGCGTGAGGGCACTACTAGGGAAATCTGTAATAGCATCACAATCTAACTCGAGTCCAAAAGCTTTTTGAGAAACAAACTTCAAACAATCATCAAACTGCTGTACCAAAGTGAGATCACTTTGCCAGCTGTCTTCTAAAAGATAATACTGCAATCTATCTTCATGCTTTTTAAAAAGATCAAAGATGTATTGCGGCGTATAGTTTTTATGCAATCCAAAAACGGTGTATTTATCCAAAGATGCTTCTTCGGGCTGATCTAAAGAGAGTGCATACGAAAACCCATTTCCGCTATGTCTATAATCTGTGGTACGTAAATCTGTATGTGCATCTATATTGATGACATTCATGGTATCTTTTATAGCTTGTGAGGCGCCTTTTATATTACCGTAGGCATTGTTATGACCACCGCCTATAATAATAGGAATTTTACCAGCGGCGACAATAGTCTTTACAATAATGGCAACTTTTTTATCGATACGTGCTACAATATCTCCTAAGATTTCTTTAGTTGAGGTATATTTAATATCATCAGGTGTCACAGCGATATGTCCTAATAATAAGATGTTCTCCCCTTTATTATATTCGTTTTCTTGAATATTGACAAATGCGTTTAAGAAAGCATCCCAAGCATTGGCAGCCCCGCGCTCTCCATAATTTCCACGTACGCCAAAATCTTCTGCAATACCAAACAGGACATAGTGAGCTTCACTCTGTTCTATATCTTCAAGGCTATAACAATAGCGTAGTTTCTCTCCAATTTTAGTCTCACCATCTCTTTTTGAGATGATCTGCCCAAGGGTTTCTTGCGATTGGATATGAAGTTGAATCATGAGTTCTTATATCAGTTTAATAGGTCTTATTTTGCTAAAGCTCGAATACAAGCCTCTCGAATCTCCCATACTTTATCTAAGGAATATGGAAAATTATCGCGTTGTATCCAATCTTTAAGAATGGATTTGTGATAAGAAACTTTATAATCAAAGATTTGATCAGGATCAATGGTGGTTTCTATAAGGATATCTGGTTCCCATGATTTTTTAGTCGTCTCAGGAAATGTAAAATCATAACGCTCATTATCATAACTCAGACACATATGCGCTTCTAGAAGATAAGATAATTTATGAGCATCTAGTATGTCTCCTACACCAGGGGTATTTTTCTTATTCATAGAAAAAATACACAGGTTTAATTGTATACTATGAATTTCGTTTTCTTCGGCAAGTGTTTTTAGACAGGCATGTTTTGTAGAACATGTACCTACACCTTCATCAATAATACTTGCTATGTTTTGAGGATTTTTATTACGTCCATACGGAAGATGATGAATAAAGCGTACCGCATCGTGAAATGTCTTGATGTCTTTTTTTAAAAATTCATCTGAGACGGATAGTCCTCCTGTTAAGTTGAAATTTGGTAAACTCATAATAATTTCCCATTTAGAATTAGTTGATCTATTTGATGATGTCCAAATCTATAGGGAATCGTATTATAGGACTTTTGGGGTGTCGTGATGATAAGGTTCGCTTTTTTGCCTTTGGTAATACTTCCAGTTTCTGAGGCGACATCCATGGCAAATGCACCATTAATGGTTGCTGCGATAATGGCTTCTTCTGGAGTCATGCGTAGTTGTATACAGGCTTGTGCAACGACAAAATTCATATTTCCGCTAGGAGCAGACCCTGGATTGTAATCTGTTGCGATGGCAAGCGGTAATCCTGCATCTATAAGTTCTCTTGCTGGTGTGTATGGAATACTTAAAAAGAAGGAGCATCCCGGTAATGCAACAGGGATGGTATTACTTCCTTTAAGTGCTTCTATATCTTCTTGGGTCAATTCTTCAAGGTGATCTACAGAAAGAGCGTCATAGGCTACAGCCGCCGCAATCCCTCCAATCGCATTAAATTGGTTGACGTGTACTTTAGGTCGTAAACCGTGCTGTTTTCCTGCTTCTAGAATGGCTTCCATCTCTGCCACCGTAAAATAGCCAGATTCACAGAATACATCTACAAAATCGCATAATTTTGCTTTCGCGAAAGCGGGAATCATCTCCTCTATAATCAGTTTGATATAGCCTTCACGATCGTCTTTATATTCTGTAGGAATCGCATGTGCTCCTAATAAGGTTGCTTTTATAGGAATATCACTATGTGATTTAAGTCGTGCAATCACACGAAGCATTTTCTTTTCTGATTCGACAGAAAGGCCATAGCCACTTTTAATTTCTATGGCACCTGTTCCTAAGGAGATCAGGTGTTGTAACCGCTGTAATGCATCTTCAAATAATGCATCTTCACTCATGGATCGCAATCGTGCAACAGAGTTTAAAATACCGCCACCACGATTGGCAATTTCTTCATACGATAATCCATTGATACGGTCTACAAACTCATCTTCTCGTCCTGTAGCGTATACAAGATGCGTATGAGAGTCACACCACATCGGTAAAACAATCTTTCCAGTAGCATCTATTATTTCTGCATCTGCAATCTCTGGAAGATCTTGCATAGCACCATAGTCATAAATACGATCCTCATTAATAAGCAGATATGCATTATTTATATGAGGCATTTGGGACATGGCTTTCCCGCGTACTGGCGCTATGAATTCACCAGTAACAAGTAATTGGTGTATGTTGGTTATGAGTTTCATTGGAAATTAAAGGTAGTTACTTTATCTCTTATATAATAAAATAAGGAATTGTTTTTTAGGAATTTAGTTGTAAAAACAATGAAATTCGTAATTACCTGTATATTAAAGTGTTACTATCTTATTTGTAGGGTAGACTTCTATTTTACACTGAATTTTATAGAGCTGAATATGTCTTTTTTCCGACCCTGAAGGGGGAACATATTCTAATTATTTTTGCTCTCTTTAAGGTTGTGGAAAATAAAAATTTGACAACATATAATGCTAAAGCTTTAAAACACAGAATAAAGCAGATACACAAAAGGGACTTCTTTTAAAAAGCCTACAGAAAATAAAAGGATCGTACAATACGCTTGTCAGAAGTTGAAATATACTATGTAGGGTTTGATAGAAAATCAATATTGTTTTTTGTATTTTTATAACATAAAAAGCAAGGCTATGAATAATCATAAAAAAGGAATAAATACGATTTGTACACACGTAGGTGAAGTAAAAGATGAGCAGTTTCAAGGAGCTGTATCTCCTATTTATATGTCATCATCATATGCCTTTATGGATGTGGATGTAAAACGATATCCGAGATATTTTAATACGCCTAACCAAGAAGCATTGTGTAAGAAGATCGCAGCGCTAGAAGGCACGGAAGCTGCGATGATTTTTGGAAGCGGGATGGCAGCAGTGAGTACAACGATACTTGCCTTTTTACAACATGGAGATCATATTGTACTTCAGAAAACCTTGTATGGAGGGACGTATAATTTAGTCGTTGAGGAGTTTACAAAATACGGTATAGACTATACATTTACCGATGGTTTGGATAAGACCGCTTTCGCGAAAGCGATCACACCCAAAACAAAAGTGTTATACATAGAGACACCTTCTAACCCATTAATGACCATTAC
>JBLHOX010000051.1:0-11584 GCA_047623725.1 Dokdonia sp.
AGCACCTACAAAAATAGTTCCTATGGTGACTAACACGACAAGAACAATCCAGGAAGTACTCATTTGCGCTCCTTGTATAAGATTAATAATGGCTTGTATTCCTAAGGGTAAGGATAAGCTTACTAATCCTGCGAAAATGGCATAAAAAATAATCTGTTTAATATCTTTACGGTCTAATTGCAATAGACTTATAAGGCGTTGTACAGCTGTACGAACAGTTTTTGCCATGTTATCTTAAATTTAATGTGTTGTATACTAGGTGTGTGAAATAATCTGTAGGTGATACGATATCATTACAATCTGTAATGGATTTGAAATGTTCTTTTAAAAAGTGTTGATGTAATGTTCCTTGTACGACGGTACTGGCAAGACTAGCAGCGTATGGGTAGGAGGGATTCACGTCTTGTATAATTTCGCGTAAGCGTGTTACTAATCGTTTATAAATAAGAAAATAACCTTCTTTGTTCTCCGTATCTACTTCTTTTGTGAGGTATGATTTTGAGTACTCACTAATGATAATCTTACTTAATACAACTTCATTAATATGTGAAAAGTTAGAGTCTTCTTGAATCACTTGTGTAACGACATTTAGCGCTTGTTGTAATTGCTGTTTTGGATCCTTTAAAGCGGCTGTAGAAAAGACCAATCGGTATTCCATCCATCCCCAATACCAATTTGTCAAATACAACAATAGCATATGTTTATTTTCAAAATAACGATAGATAGAACTTTCATTAGACCCTATGTGACTCCCTAGCTTTTTAAAGGTAAATTCTTCAAAGCCTAGTTCATTTATGAGTGTAATACTATTTTCTACAATGCGTTTTCCTAAACTGGAAGATTCGGGATCTTTTACATATAGTTTTTCAGGAACACTAATCTTAAGGTTTTGTAGTAATCGTTGCATATCGTGACATATTTGATTTCAAATTTAATAGTATTACTATTAATAATAAATAGTTTAACTCGCTTTTAACGTGTAAGACTCTTTTTTGCAAGTAATTTTAAAGTGGATTTGCTAAAATGTTTGTGGCATGATGTTACTATATGTAGTTGCGTATAGTACTGCGAAAACATACGCATCACCGACAACCTCAAATAGATTGTGATTATTGACACTTTTTATAGGTAATATACCCCAATCTACTGTTTGACCTTTTCACTTTATCATCTAAAAAAAAAGCACAACATCTTAATTAAGATGTTGTGCTTGAAAATCGTATACGATGATGTAATACCAACTATAACTTAAAATGCACCTAATAATTTGTTTCTATCGCACCCACACTTCGACTTCGCTCAGCACAAGTATTTTCAATATAAAATAAAACCGTAGTTAAAACTATGCTTTGATTTTCTATCTCATCTGAGCACGTTATAATTCAAAATTCTTTAGACTCTTTTTAAATAATAATTGGTATACGTTTATTTTTTAATGAGTCTTAATGTAGATACGTTGTTTTCACTACGCACCTGTATAAAATAAAGTCCTTGTGATAAGTCTTGCACATTGATGTTTTGTGAAGTCTGTATGTTTTCTTCTTTGATAATTTTTCCTTGAATATCTATGATAGCGACGGTTGCTGTTGCATTAGGATTTGAAAGACGAATGTTAACGATATCTGATGTTGGATTTGGAAATAGAGTAAATAATGAAGCTTCTTCATTAGCTACAGAAAGGACATCTGTTTCAAGTACAAAGCTAGAGATGGCTCTACAATCTGTTACTAAGCTAGCCGTTCTTACATATACTATTTGTGGGTTGACTATATTTTGATACGACATAGGCATTGCAATGGCATTTGTATCAGCTTCGGCATCTTGTAGCGTTTCATAATAACTGATGACAAAATCGGCAGGACTCTCACCATCAATAATAACAGTATTATTTACCGTAAGGTCAAAAATGGCAAATCCATCCATGTCTCCTTCATCAATAAAAAGATCATTTGGAGTTCCTAGTCCAAAATCGCCTTCAAATTCAACGGTGATTTCATCCATAAGTACATTATCATTCTCAGCAGTGACTTCTAATCTATAATCACCAGAATCTGTAATGTTTAATCTACTATTGGTTTCATCATTTATCAGTTCGTATATACTAGTCGTGTTCGTTAAGGGACATGGTTTACACAAGTTAAAGATTAGGGTTTACACTAAATTAGTTTCTATGCTATTACCACAAGGAGCGTTATCGTTACTCGCCATTCTATCCATTCCTAAATCCAATTGAAAACCAAAAGACTCACTAGCTAAAAAAACAGCGCTATCAAAAGCACTATCACCTTGATCTGCTATAACTAATTTTATAGTATACTCGTGACCAACAACCAGCTCAGTAGAGACCATAATTTCTACAGTCTGTCCATTAAAGTTGGTAGCCGCATCATTTGCTACATTAAAAGGCTCAAAATTATATTGACCAAAAAAGGCTTCATTTATTGCAGGGCATTGTCCTGGGACTTCTGGATGAATGTTGTTGGTTGCAATAGGTGTATTGGTTCCAGGTATGAGAGCGATGTTTTCTGAAATACCCGTATTGATATCTGTAAGAATAAACGCAAAAGCATCTGCAAAGGTGCATTCAAAATTTTGATCATATTCTTCTGATGCGAGTATAAAACTAAGATTTAATTGATTTACATACGGAGCAAAATCAAATTGTAAAAAAGTCGCATCGTTAGAGTTTGAGATATCTGTAATTGCTTCGAGATCTGCATCCCCAGACCAAGTACCTCCACTTTGTATATCTATATTTGGACCAGTAGCCTCCGAAGCAGCTCCTGTGCTAAGGATTACTCCTGAGAAAGGAAAATCTGAACTTGCATTGGAGAAGGCAGCTAGGCTATTTACTTCTCCACTATCACTTCCCGAAAATGACTGTATATTCATCACATCTACCACCGATCCATTTATGAAAATGGATTCTATAAGTTGTTGAGGAGTCATACTCTCGTCTACGGTGATTTGAGAAAAAAGACTTCCAGTTGTACATAATAAGATACTAAGTAGTAATAGTTTTTTCATAATGTGTATTGTTTAACTTGGATTATGTAATAGAACTTCGTGATGAGTCTTGAAGAAGTAATAAAATATGATGTTTTCTGAGTTTTAGCATAGCACCGCTATGGTTAAACTCAAAAACGTAGCGCAGCGATATATTTTGCAGCATCTTCAAGACGGAATAGATTTTCTATTGCATAATACGGGTTTATAGTAGGACTTACAACCTAGTAAAAGGTTGCTTACCAATCAAATATATATAAATACTTAGCTGCCTATTAGTTCAGAAACAGAAAATATCTTACCCATTACAGAGTGGTTCTTTTAATTTATATACCCATTGTGCATATAGAAAATGTATCGAAGTATTTTTCTCAACAGAGACATTAATGCTTTAAAAGTTAATGTTACCTAAATGTATTGTCAATTTTACTTAACATTTAATATATTAATGCATTATAAATTTAAAATAACAATTGTATTATGAAAAAGAAACAAATCAAATCTTTAAAACTTGACAAGGTAAAGATTACAAAACTACAATCTACACGTATTGAAGGAGGAGCTTTTGAAGTAGAAGATAATTACACAAGAGCAAATTGTGAAAGATCTCAACCTTTATCTATTTGTCATTGTAATACAGGAACCGTATCAGGATAGTGCTGAGATAGTATCTGTTTATAGATATTAAAAGAGGCTGTTTACATCCGTAAACAGCCTCTTTTTTAGTATTCATGATATTTTTTATTCTTCGTCAGATACTTCCATGGTGTGGAAAACGTTCTGAACGTCGTCATTTTCTTCTATTTTTTCTAGAAGCTTATTGACATCTGCTTCTTGTTCTGGAGTTAATTTTTTGAGAATCTGAGGAATACGGTCAAATCCAGATGACAGAATTTCTGCGCCATGTTCTTCTAGTGCTGCCTGAATAGCACCAAAGCTTTCAAAAGGGGCATAAATATGAATCCCTTCTTCATCTTGAAAAACCTCTTCAGTGCCATAATCTATAAACTCCAGTTCGATCTCTTCTACGTCCTGTCCTTCTGCATTAATGCGGAATGTACACGTGTGATCAAACATAAAGATAACAGATCCAGAAGTACCTAAACTTCCGTCACATTTATTAAAATAGGAACGTACATTAGCAACCGTACGCGTATTATTATCTGTAGCAGTTTCTACAAGAATAGCGATCCCGTGAGGGGCGTATCCTTCAAAAATTATTTCTTTAAAATCCCCAAGACTTTTGTCACTTGCTTTTTTTATAGCACGCTCGACATTGTCCTTAGGCATGTTGACCGACTTTGCATTTTGAATGACGGCACGTAATTTGGAATTGCTATCAGGATCTGGACCGCCTTCTTTTACAGCCATCACAATATCTTTTCCTATACGTGTAAACGCTTTAGACATAGCGCTCCAGCGTTTCATTTTCCGTGCTTTTCTAAATTCAAATGCTCTTCCCATATATACTCTTTAATCCCTCCAGAGGGTTTCATTTTATGACCTTTTATGTTAAAATTTAAAAGTCAATTTCCAAATTATACTTCGTAGATGTATCCCGAAGTAGCTGATTTAATACCAGTTATAATTTAAAATCGTATAAAAATAATTTGAATTTTAGTGTGCCTAGATGAAGTAGAAAATCAAATCATAGCCTTAGCTACGGTTTTATTTTATTCTGAAATATTAGGTGCTCTAAAAACTAATTATGTATGCTATTTTAAGTTTTAAGTGGTATAATTCTGTAAAAATAACAAAAAGTAAGACTTTTCAAAGAACCTAAGCATTGAGAATATCTTCAATGGCTGCTGCTAAGTCAAAATCTTTCTCTGTAACACCTCCATGATCGTGTGTAGATAGTGTGATAGATAATTCATTATACACATTACTCCAGTCTGGATGATGCTGTAAACGCTCTGCTTCAAAAGCAATACGGGTCATCGTAGAAAATACTTCTCTAAAGTTTTCAAATTCTAATGAGGTATGAATCGCATTGTCGTCATACTCCCAATCTGGAAAATCCTCTAAACGATCTTTAATCTGTGCATCTGTAAGTTTCATACTATTTAGTTTTAAGAATTTATGAACTGTCTTAACGCCTATCTAAGCGTTTATTTACTGAGTCTCTAATGTACGTAATTCCGCTTTCGCGAAAGCGTACTCAGAATAAAAATAATAGAATATAGTGGATTAAATACCATGTAGCCTTTAGCTGTTGGTCTTTAGCTATTAGTTTGTAGCTGTTAGTCTTTAGTCTTTAGTCGGTAGTCGTTGGCTCTTAGTTTGTTGTACGTTTCTAATATCTGTAAACTATTAATAGTTTACAGGTCTCTGATATTCGTATCGTTTTAAAAATAGAGTGACACTCTATTTTACATATTCCGATCCTTACTTCGACGAGCTATGCACAACGCCTTACTAGGTGGGGCTTTTAAAAAAAACAAGAATAATATCTTATTTTTAATGCTAACAGACAAACAAACAGGCACTAAGAGCTAACGACTAATAGCTAACAGCTACCGACTCATAGCTATTTTCAGAATCCTTCAAACGCACCTAACCCAAAAAGCGCAAAGTCATATTTTATGGGATCCTGAGGATCAAATTTACGTAGCGAAGCATCTAGTTCGACGAGGGATTTGGCGTCATTTTGCTTTCGCGAAAGCAATTTTAACTTCCTTCCCACATTGCCCGTATGTACATCCAGCGGACAGGAAAGAAGTGAAGGCGAGATGTTTTTCCAGATGCCAAAGTCAACGCCAGCTTTGGCATCGCGTACCATCCATCGTAAAAACATATTGATACGCTTTGCTGCCGAATTACGTAACGGATCACTTACGTGTTTTTGTGTGCGTTGTAAGTGTGGTATTTCAAAAAATACTTCTTTAAAATGAGAAATAGCAGGTTGTAAACCATCTGCTGTAATTCCAGAAGCAAATAGTGCTTCGAGGCCGTTGTGATTATGATAAATATTTTGAAGCGACCTGATAAACGTTTCTAAGTCAAGCTCATTAAACGTACGGTGTACAAAACCTGTAAAACGTTCTGCTTGATCAGGATGATAGTTAAGAATAAACTCATGAGGTTCATTACCCATGATATCCATGAGTTTGGTCGCATTGGTAATGATGCTTTTACGATTTCCCCAGGCGATCGTTGCTGTCAAAAAAGCAGCTATTTCTACATCTTCTTTCTTCTCAAACCGATGCGGAATCTGAATAGGATCATGCGGAATAAAATCAGGATTCTCATACTGTATTGCTTTTTCATCTAGAAAACTCTTGAGCTCTTTTTTATTCATTGTCAAATGTATAGGAGTAAAACCCATCTTTTAGATGCTCTGTACGCATTTGCGGTACAGATCTAAAATAGGCTTTAAAATCATTAAGATGTTGTAATTGTATACATGGAAGTTCGCAATCTCCTGTCGTCCAAAAGAAATCAATATTGGTAGGTGTATATAGTTGTAAATTTCCTTCTTGATGTGTTGTATATGTAGCTTGTGTATATTTTGTATTTGGGTGTGGTTTGATAAGGTATTCGGTAGAAAATACACTCAGACTTAATTGAAACTCATTTTCTGTAAGTGTATTGAGATTAAAAGGAATAAATAAAGGAATAGCAATCGCTAGGGTTGCTAGCGTAATGCCAATTTTAATGATCCGTTCTTTTGTAATACATACAGCTAGAATCGTAAGTGCTAATAAGATAAAGAATCCTAAAAAGAACCGATACTGTGGTGAGGTAAGCCATAAAAATAGGAGTTGTACAATGCTTATGACATACAGAATATAGAGTGGTTTTTTGAAGCTAATCTTTTTTATGAATAATGGAAAAAGAAGCAATGCAACACACATAGCTACATTAAATAAACCATGGAGTTTTGGGAGTTTTAGCCAGTGAATAATACGTTGTCCTAATGTGCTATTTTCATACTCACTAGGTGTTAAGAAAAAGGCATATTGCTTTGTGGTTTGTACAAGGTATTCTTGAAGTTGTACGGGTAATACCCAGTCTACATCTGTAAGTCTAAAACTTGCAATAGGGTATAATGGGTATCCAGAAATAATACTATTTTTTATGACAAAAAGGATAAAAGCGATTCCTGAAATTATAGTTAATTTCAGCATATCTTTTCTTACTAATTCCTTATTCTTTATATATAAAATAAGAGGAAATATAATGAGAAAAACAGCCGTTACTTTTATGAAAATAGCAAAAACCCCTAATACAAATAACATGCTAATGTTAGACTCTTTACGAGAGGTGTAGTGGGTTAGAAACTCTCCAAAAATAAGTAATGAAAGTAGATAGATAGGTAAGTCTGGTGATGGGGTACTTATAAATTGAAATAAGAATACATTAAAAATAGGGAATAGCCCTATCATTAATAATTGCTTCTCTTTTTGTTTAAAATACAGTCCTAGTTTGTCTAATGCATATAAGTTTCCAAGCACAAGGTAAAACCCATTAATATCATTAAAGAAAGGTGCAACTCCATCTAGATTAAGGGCACTTTGTAAAATATGCCAACCTGAATTTTGTGCTAGAAAGAAATGGAAATTTGCGAGCCCTTTTACAAACCCATAGGTATCAAGCCATTTGATGGTTTGTATGTAATAAGATTCATTATCTAGGATATAGGGAGCACTGGCGCATTGCGCAGCAGCAAATAGAATAATAATAACCCATATAATACGGAGGTAGGTAGGGAGTGTTTTTATTTTCGCTTTAAGCGAAAGAAGAAAAGTAATGTATACTTTTTGTTTCCATATCAACAAAGCTAAAGCGAGGATTACAAGAAGACCTTCAAAATAGCTATGTAATCCATTAAAGATCCCCCAACAACTTGCTATTAAAGTAACGCCAAAACCTCCTAAAAAAAACGTAATTACTGGATGTGGCTTTCCTAGTTTAAAACCATCTTGAAATGCAACCCCCACAATACTTGTGATCACAAATAGATAGCACCAGTATGTAAGAACAGCAAGCATATTATAAAGTTACAAAAGAGCCATCTACCATCGTAAGTTTACGATCGGCCATATTTGCAAGCTCTTCATTATGCGTTACGATAATCAAGGTCTGTTCAAACTCATCACGAAGTTTAAAAAATAAATTGTGAAGGTTTTCAGCACTTTCGGTGTCAAGGTTTCCAGAAGGCTCATCCGCAAGAATAAGGGAAGGCTTATTTATAAGTGCTCTTGCCACGGCAACACGTTGTTGCTCTCCGCCAGAGAGTTCGTTAGGTTTATGATCATAGCGATCTGATAATCCTAAAAAGTCTAAAAGTTCTTTGGCTCTTTTTTCTGCTTCGGCTTTTGATGTTTTGGCGATGTAGGCAGGAATACATACATTTTCTATAGCCGTAAACTCAGGTAATAACTGATGGAATTGAAAGATAAATCCAATGTGTTTATTTCTAAACTGGCTTAGTTCTTTTGGCGAAAGCCTACCTAAAGATTGATTGTTTATACCTAAAAATGTATTTTCAATAACGTCTGGGGTATCTAGTGTTCCTAGTATTTGAAGTAGTGTTGTTTTACCAGCACCACTAGGGCCTACGATAGAAACGACTTCTCCTTTTTTTATGTCTAGAGATACGTTTTTAAGTACCTTAAGATCACCATACGATTTTGAAATATGTTTTGCTGTTACCATTCCATCTGTTTACGAAGTGAAAGTACTACAATATACTCAATGGATTTAGTTTTTCAGAAATTTTAAGTCCTTTATTTTTTCTTTAACTATGCAAAATTTTCAAGCATAGTCTTCGTTACGGTTTAAAATTTTAACAACGCTAAAGGGGAAAAGGAAAAGTTAAAAAACTATGTGTATTGAGTATGTATCACATCAAGTAATGGAAAAAAACTATGACGTCTTTTTAAAGATCGTTTTTATATTGTTATAATCTATAAAGTAGGTGACACGTAGGGATACTGTGTGTTGTAGGGGTTGATCAAAAAGATTGCCAAGACTTTCTGTATAATCTAATTGGGATTGATCATCGCTATTAAAAATCTGATTTCTATAAAGGAGGGTTGCTTCACTTCCAGGAGCAAATCGCCATCTAAAACTCAAATCCATATTCCAAATATTAAAATTGGTATTTGGATCTCTCTGCACCGTCGTATCATAAGTATCTATCTGAGTTCTTGTGCCGTCATCATTAAGTATAAAATAAACATTACTACTATGATCTGCTACACTCCAGAAATTACGTAGGCGTAAGTCAATGGCTTTGTAAGGATCAAAGTTATAGCTAGCTCTAATGGTATTTTCAAAAGAGGTCACATCTCTAAGTCCTAAAAATACGTCGGTATCTGTATTGTCTACCCATCCAAAATTCTTTTTACGAGTACTATAATCTGAGGATAGAATTAAAAGAAACTTATCAGAAAAACGATATCTCGGTGAGAAGTTAATATTATAGTTTACCTGATCTTGATTTCCAAGCCATACACGTGTATTTGCACGTAAATCAAAAGCGAATTTCTTTCTAAAGTCTGTAGAGATAAAACCACCTCCACCTACGTTAGGCTCAAAAATCACAAATCTGCCATCTACTCTTGGCTCAAAATAATCATTAGTGCGTGTATTATAACTTGTGTTTGCTCCAAAAGCAAAGCGTTTTTGTGTGGCAAAAAATGAGTTGAGACGAAAGCTATTTCTAGTTTCAACACTAGGGTCATAAAGTCTTTGATGACGTACTGTTAGATCTATACGATAGTTATTGAACTTTCCTTTAGGTTGTATGATTTCATAGGAACCTCCAGCCACAAAGTTGTTGAAGTTATTTCTAAAATTAAGTCCTAAGTCATTAATATCTAAGGTTGTATTTGCAAAGTCGTGCCCAAAACGATAACGCCATGTACCTTTAATTTTAAAAAAGTCAAGTTCTGATTGAAAACCCGTTTTAATTCCTTCAGGGGTACGTACATTACTAAAAATAGCGCGTCCAGACGTTCTAAAGTTATTTCCTTTATCTGCGACATTAAATACAGCACCGGTTACATTGGCATCTCTAAAACTACTGCCACTACGTATCACACTTGTATTAATAAGTGATACAGATGAGTTCTGATTAAACTGCTGATCCAATACAAGTACATTGTAATTTGTAAGAGGTTCTATACGTTGTTCTCTGGATTGTCCAGTAATTGTATCTCGTATGGTGGCAAATGTATTTTCTCCTATAGAATTAAGAATACCAATACCCAAACCTTTGTTTGTACGGCCAGATATTTTTACAGAATTTAAGAGTTTTACATTGCTTGGTCGGTCAATAATCTCTTCATTTTCTAGAAGATCACCCACATCGCCAGAAGGGCTTCCACCTATACGTCTGGAAAAGAAAATACGTCCTTTTTGAAAAAGATCAATACCTTCTGTAAAAAAGGGTCGGTTCTCCCCAAAAGTTTGTTCAAAAGGACCTAAGTTTAAACGTACATTATCAAATGCAACCTGACCAAAATCAGGAATTAGTTGCGCATCTAGTGTAAAGCTATCACTTAGTCCATATTTAATATCCAATCCACCTGCAAAGTTTGTTTCGCTTTCTCCATCAAATGTTACGGTTTGCGCTTGCGCGAAAGGAAAAAAAGTAAGACGCACTGGAGGGTCAATATCTTCTACACCTTTTACGAGTCCGTTATACTGTGTATCTCTTCCAACTCCTCGCTCTATACGGCTCCAAGTGTGAGTTTCATTTTTCCGAAGGAGTCTGCGATAAAAATTAACGCTCCAGTTCTGAACATCAATTTCAGGAAAACGTAAGGCATTGTATGGAATACGGTATTCTGCATACCACCCTTTATCATCACGTGATACCCTACATTGAAACACAACATTAAATCCGAAGTCACGGTCATTTTGCGTCACACGTTGGTCTCCTATAGTACCAGCACTGGTGACAAAAAAGCGAGTTTCATTAATACCATCATCATAGGTGTTAAGCGCTACCACAAAATTATCTGCCTGCGCAAAAACTTCATCTCGTTGAGAAAACTGACTCGGGATTGAATCTGGAGAAGGGTCATATAAATAGGCAGCTATATAGACCGCCTTATCATCATACGCCATCTTAACCTCTGTACGAAAAGCATCTTCTATAGTGCCTTCATTTCCCGGCTCAAACATATTAAAATCCCCGTAGACTTTAAGCTCATTCCATATAGCATCGTCCAGTATTCCATCTATTTTTGGAGGCGTATTAATTCTAGTAGCTGTAAGTTCTTTTTTTTGAGCTATTGCTGACTGCTGTAGTAAAATAGTGAAGACAAATAAAAATATGGTTACCCCCTTAAACATATAAGTGCTTTTATTAAGTTGCAAATCTAAAGGTGTGCATAAGATCATAGTACTAATTAAAAGTTAAAAAGGAGAGAGGTCTAGTTAACAAAAAAAGTATCTTTGTAGAACAGTGTTTTTGTGATATTATTTGTTTTTTTAGTTAAACAAAAAATAGTCTTGCTTGAACTTCTATTGTAATTAGATACAAAATTGAGTACTAATTATAGTATTCAAATAGCACAGGTCAGAGAATGCCAAAGAAATAATTGCTGAATAAAAAAAGATA
>JBLHOX010000052.1:0-11473 GCA_047623725.1 Dokdonia sp.
CATAAGGCGCCCATTGTTCTATATGTTCTAATAAAGAATCTTCTACAAGGTCATTAGAGATCCGTTTTCCTTCATAGGAATAGGCTCCTTTAGAGTCACTTATTCGAGGTGTTGTTTTTGGCTTAGGCCCTTTCCAGATACGGTTATGATCTAAGAAAGAACGTACATTAAGAAGCTCACTCAAGGCAATTCCATAATTGTCCTGAAGGTCTTGCGCTAATCGATCTGGATCTCCAATATCTCCCCAAACAACTTTTGCCCAGATTTCTGCTTGTACTAGATTTCCTTTAGTAATGCTCAAGGCAGTTTCGTTATAATCTGCTCCTACTAAAATAAGTGGATGCTCATCTAGCATTTGCCCGCGTAGGGTTTGCTTTTCGATCACTTGAAACAAATGAATTAAAAAAGCACCATTCCCACATCCCATATCAAGGATTCCCTTAGGTTGCTCATCAATAGGTTTATTAAACAGATGAATAATAATCTCATCTACTACTTTAAAATAACTTGCATGTGCTCCTCCACTTCCCCATACATTCATCGCACGATCTACATGCCCTTCTTTTTTTCCATCTCCAGAAAGTTTTGCTGCTTTAGGGTTTCCAAAAAGCAATTCGTCCAGCATACGCAATGTAGGAATATAGGATACGGTCACTCCATACGCACTCGCACGTTTGGCATAAAAAAGTCCTTTTTCGGTAAATTGATAGGTGCCGTTATGAGAAGCAAATAGCTCAAAATAACACAAGATATCTAATACTTCTTTAAAATTATTGGCATCTTTATGAAACTCTTCAGGCTTGAAACTAGCTTGCATAAAGTATTTATGAAACATCCCACTCATGGCCAAATGCACTAATGTAGGTCCTAAAATAATTCCTTCAATATGTTTTAAAACCTGATGCTGTATCGTTGCGACTTGCTCATCATCTGCTATCGTGATTCCATACTTATTTTTAAAAGCATTAAAAATCTTCTTCAGCTTTTGAAAAGGTTGCTTTTCAAATTTACGATCATGAAACTTCGCTGAAAATCGCTGTAGCTTGACTACATCCTCATACACACTAAATAGATGAAATGCAATTTCACTAGAGGGTGTTGTGGTAAACGTAACATCGCCTCCATCACTATCTATAGATTGCGTAAGCCAACCTTGAGAACACAATACTCTTAAAGCCACATTGAGATATCCCTCATTTGCCTTATACTTACTCGTCAACTCAGAGAGCGTACAACTTTTCTCTTTAAGTAATTGATCTGTAATGCCTTTAGCATGTAATTCATAAGCGACAGGAGCCGTGACAATCCCATCCAAATGTCTAAATAAATCTGAGCGATATAGTGTGTAATTATTTTTTGTCGTCATGCTACGAAATATAGTGAAAAATGCTAAATGTCAACTACGTATAGCTTTAAGAATGCCTGCATATCTTTTTAAAAGGATGTTTCCTCTCTGAAAAGCGCCGCTCACTCATGTATCATTTCAAAAAAAAATGCATTGATCTATGTTTGATCTAAGTAATCAAACAATCACCTCAGGAAACAAGGTACACTTCTATTTATTACGGCAATTTTCTTTTCCATGACAACAATATCACAAACCACTATTCAAGGCTCGGTTTCAGATCGCATCGACCCTTTACCTTGGGCAAACATTTATATAAAGAATACTAACATAGGTACTGTAGCTGATGATAAAGGAAATTTTGCACTACACGTACAAAAAGGAGACGCCCTTGCTATTTTGTATGCTGGATATCAAACCAAAGAAATTGTCATAGACACGCAAAAAGAAATGACTGCTATACTAGAAAATGAAATCTTAGATGAAGTTTTTGTAACTGCTCAAGCAATACGCAGATGTAAAACCGTAGTAATTACATGTTTTCGCAAATCTCGTAATAGTAGCACTTCTAAAAATACAGGTATTAAAATTGAAACAATACCCGATGATATAACATCAAAAAATACAAATCTATCATTATTCCCTAACCCATCGTCAGACGGCATATTCAAACTCAAGATGGCAAATTCTCACAAAGAAGTTCAGGTGTATGTGACTAATATATTAGGGCAACAGGTACAATCAAAAGTTTATCAAAATACCAATAACACGGTTACACTAGATTTATCGTCATTACGCACAGGTATCTATTTAATAAATAGTATGGCAGATGGAGAACGATTACCTACACAAAAAGCGATTAGGAGGTGATTAAGTTTTATACGCTTTCGCGAAAGCAAACACAACCCTTCAGTCAATCACTTAGCGGTTGTATTTTTACTATTTTTAAAAAATCGCTTCTGCAATCTGCCGAATATTATCACTTTTTCCCATAGAGTAGTAATGTAATACAGGCACTCCAGCGGCTTTTAATTCCTTACTCTGCTGGATACACCACTCAATACCTACTTGGCGAATTGCAGCAGCATCTTTAGCTTTCACCACTTCCATTACGAGTGCATCTGGCACATCTACACTAAAACGCTGCGGAAGGAGATTGAGTTGTTTTTTGGTCGCTAGTGGTTTCAATCCTGGGATGATCGGTTTTGTGATACCCGCTGCTCGACACTTATCGACAAAATCAAAATACTTTTGATTGTCAAAAAACATCTGAGTGACTACGTAACAAGCTCCCGCTTCTAATTTTTTCTTCATAAAATGAATATCACTTTCCATACTCGGCGCTTCCAAGTGTTTTTCAGGATATCCTGCAACACCAACACAAAAATCTGTACTAGAACTGTTTAATAAATCTTCATCTAGATATTTTCCTTTATTGAGATCCATGATCTGTTCTACAAGATCTTGCGCATAGGTATTTCCGTTTTTATTAGGTTTAAAATAGGTCTCGCTTTTTACAGCATCACCACGTAATGCCATGACATTTTCTATCCCTAGGAAATCCATATCGATTAAAAAATTCTCCGTGTCTTCTTTTGAAAACCCTCCGCAGAGTACGTGAGGTACCGAATCAACACTATACTTGTTTTGTATGGCTGCACAAATACCTACCGTTCCTGGGCGTTTACGAACTACTTTTTTTTCTAAAAGCCCATCTTCGCGTTCTTTATAAATATATTCTTCACGATGATATGTCACATCAATAAATGGAGGTTTAAACTCCATTAACGGATCTATATTATCAAAAATCGTGGTGATATTCTGTCCCTTGAGTGGTGGCAGAATTTCAAAAGAAAATTCTGTTTTCTTTGCCTCAATGGCCTTGCTTATATGGTCTCTTACTTTCATAAAATAATTTCATTTTCATTTCCGCCAAGGCGGGAATCTTATTGCTCATTGTAACTACAAAAGCTAGTATTTTTATTAAATTTATTCTCGCACTTCGACAAGCTCAGTATGACATGACTACGTTCCTTAATCGGCGATATTGGGTGCTAACCATTTTTCCGCTTTCGCGAAAGCGATCTCTTTCCGGTTTGCAAAGGCACGTACTTGATCTTCTTTTATTTTTCCTAATCCAAAATAGCGCGCTTCGGGATGTCCAAAATAATAACCACTCACACTCGCCGCGGGCCACATAGCCAAACTATCTGTAAGTGTCACATCAATGCTTTCTTTTACCTGTAATAGCTCCCAAATGGTTTCTTTTTCCAAATGATCTGGACAGGCGGGATATCCTGGTGCTGGACGTATTCCTCTATATTTTTCTTTAATCAGCTCGTCGTTTGCGAGTGTTTCATCAGTTACGTATCCCCAGTGTTTTATGCGGACTTCTTTATGAAGGTATTCTGCAAAAGCTTCGGCGAGACGATCTGCGAGCGCTTTGATCATAATCGCATTATAATCATCAAGTGCTTCTTCAAATTCTTTTGCTTTTTCTGCCGTTCCAAAACCTGTTGTTACACAAAAAGCGCCCATATAATCTTGTAATCCACTTTCTTTAGGTGCAATAAAATCAGAGAGTGCTATATTCGGTTTCCCAGAAGCTTTTTTGGATTGTTGGCGTAGGGTTCTGAAAATCTTATCCCTAACCCCCGAAGGGGGAATATTCTCATCTTGTTTTGAGTTCTCGACTGCGCTCGAACGGACAAGGATATCATCATGATTAATTGTGTTTGCTTCAAAGAGTCCAAAAGTTGCTTTGGCGGTGAGCCATTTTTCTTTAAAAATCTGTTGTAGCATTTCCTGAGCATCGGCAAATAACTCGGTGGCTTGTGAACCTACGACCTCATCTGTTAGGATATTTGGATATCTGCCATGCAAATCCCAACTCCTAAAAAATGGAGACCAATCTATATAGGGTTCTAACTTCTGGAGATCAAAATCTTCAATCACTTGAATCCCTAACTTTTTTGGTTTTATAATATCTTCAGGCTTCCAATCAATCGTAAATTTATTTGCCCGTGCTTTTTCAATAGTTAAATATTCTTTGATACGTTGACGGCTGTGAAAGCTTTCGCGAAAGCGTATATATTCTTCTTTCAAATCGCTTTTAAAAACCACTTTAGAATCCTTTTTTAGTAAATCACCAACGACAGTGACTGCACGTGAAGCATCATGTACGTGCACGACAGCATTCTTGTATTCTGGATCAATTTTTACAGCGGTATGTGCTTTACTCGTGGTGGCGCCTCCTATCAAAATCGGAATTTCAATATCCTGACGTTCTAGCTCTTTTGCGAGATAGACCATCTCATCTAGAGACGGCGTGATCAATCCGCTTAATCCAATAATATCGACCTTATGTTCTAGTGCTGCTGCAATGATTTTTTCTGGTGGCACCATCACACCTAAGTCAATAATTTCATAATTATTACAGGCTAAGACCACCGAAACAATATTCTTTCCGATGTCGTGAACATCTCCTTTTACAGTAGCCATCAAAACCTTTCCATGCCCCCCAACCCCCGAAGGGGGAGTTTCTGACTCAAGCGCATCTAGAATGCCTTCCAAAACGGCGTCAATCTGATGCAATACTTGATGGTTTGTAAAGCGAATTACCTTGAAACCCTTAGCTTCTAACCAATCTGTCCTTTCCTGATCACTGATTTGATTTTCAGGTAATTGATGAATTGACCCGTCTACTTCGACAATTAAGTTCTTTTTAAGACACACAAAATCAGCAATAAACTGACCTATAATATGCTGTCTTTTAAACTTAAACCCTTCTAAATTTTTACCTGCCAAGGCATTCCAAAGCATAGCTTCCGCCTCTGTAGGTTCATTACGCATTCTTTTTGCGTGATTTTTTAGCAACCCATACAAAACTGGGTTTGCAGTTTGCCACGCTTGCAACTCCCCCTTTGGGGGCCGGGAGGCTTTTTTCGCTTCTTCAATAAAAGGTAGTAAATAGGCTACTGCTTTTTTCATGACTCTCGCCGACTTTACGACTTGGGGTAAAAACATTTTACCGCTTCCGAAAAGGTCTCCTACCACATTCATTCCCGTCATTAGATGCCCTTCTATTACTTTTATGGGTGTCGTTACCGATAGCCGTGCTTCTTCTACATCTTCTACAATATATTTATCAATTCCTTTGACTAAGGCTCTTGTGATTCTGCTTTGGATATCTCCTTCTCTCCAAGCTTCTGCTTCTTTTTCTGTCACTACTTTTTGACCAACCGTCTCCGCAAAATCTAATAAACGCTCTGTAGCATCGTCTCTTCTATTAAGAATTACATCTTCTACATGGGCTAATAAATCTTTTGGAATATCGTCATACACCTCCAACATGGATGGGTTTACGATTCCTATATTCATTCCTGCTTCGATCGCATAAAATAAGAACACAGAATGCATGGCTTCCCGCACGGTATTATTTCCGCGAAAGCTAAAAGAGACATTACTCACGCCTCCACTCACACTACAATGCGGTAAGTTATTACGTACCCATCGAGTACCTTCTATAAAATCAATGGCATTGCGTTTATGCTCATCCATTCCTGTTGCAACAGGAAATATATTGAGGTCAAAAATGATATCTTCTGGCGCAAAATTGACTTCGTTCACAAGAATATCATACGACCGTTTTGCAATCTCACAACGTCTCTCATAGGTATCTGCTTGTCCTACTTCATCAAAAGCCATGACAATCACAGCGGCTCCATATCTTTTAATAAGCTTTGCCTGTTGTTTGAATTGCGTTTCTCCTTCTTTAAGACTTATAGAATTTACGACGCATTTTCCTTGCACGACTTGAAGACCTGCTTCTATAATCTCCCATTTGGAACTATCAATCATGATAGGAACGCGAGAAATATCAGGCTCGGCGATGACCAGATTTAAAAAGCGAACCATCGCTTCTTTTCCATCAATAAGACCATCGTCCATATTGATATCTATAATCTGGGCGCCATTCTCTACTTGATCACGTGCCACGGTGAGCGCTTCATCAAATTTTTCTTCTTTGACAAGACGCAGAAACTTTTTTGAACCCGCAACATTGGTGCGTTCACCTACATTTATAAAATTACTTTCTGGTGTAATTATTAAAGGTTCTAGACCTGATAACTTCAAATATCTTGGTACTTCTTTGATCATACTCTTGTCGTTCTTGGGGTGACTCCTTCTACCATTTGAGCAATGGCTTTGATATGTGCTGGGGTGGTGCCACAGCAACCGCCTACAATATTTACTAAATTCTTGTCTACATACTTTTGAATTTGAGCTGCCATTTCTTCTGGTGTTTCATCATATTCTCCAAAGGCATTTGGCAATCCAGCGTTAGGATGTGCAGAGATTCCTATTTCTGTTCTGGAAGCAATAGTTTCTAAATGGGGTTGTAATTGTTTGGCGCCTAAGGCACAATTAAATCCTACGGATAGCAATGGGATATGTTGGATAGAAATCAGGAATGCTTCGGCGGTTTGTCCAGAAAGTGTTCTTCCAGAAGCATCAGTAATAGTACCACTGATCATCACAGGAATATTACTGTTGCGTTCTTCTTTTACTTCTTCTATCGCAAACAGTGCGGCTTTTGCATTGAGGGTATCAAAGACGGTTTCTACTAATAGTATATCTGCGCCACCGTCTATTAAGGCTTCTACTTGTTGTTTGTAAGCAATACGTAATTCATCAAACGAGATGGCACGATATCCTGGGTCATTCACATCTGGAGACATACTTGCTGTCTTGTTGGTAGGCCCAATGCTTCCTGCGACAAAACGCGGTTTGTGAGGTTCTTTTTCGGTGAAGGATTGTGCAACTTCTTTGGCAATTTTCGCGGAAGCGTAATTCAATTCATACACCACATCTTCCAACTCATAATCTGCCATGGCAATGGTGGTTCCCGAAAATGTATTGGTCTCTACAATATCTGCTCCTGCTGCAAAATACTTACGGTGAACTTCTGCAATCGCTTCTGGTTGGGTGATACTTAATAGGTCATTATTCCCTTTAAGAGGAATATGAAAATCTTTGAAACGTTCTCCTCTAAAATCTTCTTCAGAAAATTTATAGGCTTGTAACATCGTTCCCATCGCGCCATCCAGAACAAGAATTCGTTCTTTAAGGGCTTTATATAGTGTATTCATTTTTAGTCAATCATTAAGCGCATGAACTACTAAAAAGAATGTAATTGTCACACCCTTTACAGGGTATTTTACTTACAATAATATATCAAGAAGATTATAGGTACAAAACCTATGTTTGTGTTATCTATACCTAAAAAGGATAGAATGTAGCACCTTCTTTCAAGAGAAAGGGTTGCTAAGGTTTCACAGGGTCTAATCCCTCCACCTTTCTTGATAACTTTTCAATATGTACTGAACTTTTGTTACTGCAAATATTGCAATACAAAAATGAATTACACAAGCTTTATTAGATAAATTTTCCGTTTAAATTTAATTAAACTTGTTTTGTAGAAAATTAATCTATTTTTATTATAAATTATAGATAAAAAACAATGTGATTATGGATGCTTCGTAGAAATTTAACCCATGACATTAAAATAAAAATTGCATGGCTTCAAAATATTGGTTTGCGATTTTTTGAGTACCTGACTGATTATAATGAACATCATCTGCATAATCTTCATCAGTTAAAACTGTAGACATATCTACGGCAATGACTCTTGATTGTGATGTTGTTTTAGCGATAGCAATATCAGAAATAGCATTATTAAAAGCAAGATATTCAGATTGATCCATCCCATTAATCTCTTGAAAATTTGCAGTCCCAGGGGCTATTTGTTCAATAAAAATGTTTACAGAATCATTTGCTTCTTGTAATTTATCTATTATACTATTAAGATATTGCATAGAATTATCAACGGAGACTCCTTCCACTAAATCATTTCCTCCTATTCCAAGTAATACTAGATTACCTACCATTTCAGGATTATTAATAACTAAGCTATCCACCCTTTGTAAAGCTTCATCAATTCTATCTCCACTTTTGCCTTCATGATTACTATCAAATGGTATTTCTTGAAAGCTTGGATATACTCTTTCATCAATTCTATTTCCGAAAAAATCTACACCTTTACCTTCATTTTTTAAAAGCTTCCACAATTCGTACCTATAACTTACAAAATCTGTTTGATGCCCTTCAACCCTAGAATCACCTATTGATAATATTTGAAAGAATTCTATCCCTTCTGGTGCATCATCGTCATTCTCACAACTTAAGAATGCAAAACTAACAATTAGTACTATCACATAATGGCGTAAGCTTAGTAGCCTTACTTTCTTTCTCGATAAAATTTTCATTGATTTTGTAGTCTAATCTAACTATAGATATGGGTAGTAAAATTAATAACATAATGATTAAGAGCCTACTATCATTAAGATAGAGAAGCTAAGTATCATGTAATATATTAATAAAGCAGTAGCTCTATTAACAACACAAAGGTTGTGTTTGAAAATGAGAACACCAAAAGGTTACTAGTTAATTTCTCTACAATTATTCTACAATTATAATGTATAGATTCCTGATGAAAGATAGCGATCTCCTCGATCACAAATAATTGCTACAATAACCCCGTGATCAATTTGTTGCGCTACTTTAAGCGCTACCGAAACAGAACCTCCACTACTCATCCCTGCAAAAATACCTTCTTCTCTTGCTAATCGTTGTGTCATAGCTATTGCTTCTTGTTGACTTACTTCAATGACTTGATCTACTTTACTACGATCAAAAATACTAGGCACATATTCTGGTGACCATTTACGAATACCTGGGATTCTAGAACCATCTGTAGGTTGTCCTCCTACAATAGTGATCTCTGGATTTTTCTCTTTAAGATACGTAGAGGTCCCCATAATGGTTCCTGTAGTTCCCATTGCTGATACAAAATGCGTTATTTTACCTTGTGTATCATTCCAGATCTCAGGACCTGTTGTCGCATAATGTGCTTTCCAGTTATCGTCATTACCAAACTGATTGAGCAGGAAATATCCTTTTTCGTCTCTATATTGATTTGCGATATCACGTGATCCTTCAATACCTCTATCTCCTCCCGTAAGAACAATCTCTGCACCATAAGCAGCCATGGTTTGCACACGTTCTCCCGTAGCCGTTTCTGGCATCACTAATGTAATTTTTAGATCTAGTACTGCTGCTACCATAGCAAGTGCTATTCCTGTGTTTCCGCTTGTTGCTTCTACTAAGTGGTCTCCTTTTTTAATATCACCACGTTCTAGTGCTTTTGAGATCATATTAAAGGCTGCTCTATCCTTTACACTTCCTCCAGGGTTATTTCCTTCTAGCTTTAAAAAAAGTTGTACGCCTTCTTTTTGTAATAATCGCTTAGGAGCGACAAGTGGCGTATTTCCTATTTGCCCAGTAATCGAATTAACTTGCATAGCTATTTCTTATTTTTGTTTTTATAGAACTTTGGTGGCTGACAATGGTATTACGAGCTATAGATTCTGTAATCCACACATTGGCACCTATAATAGAATTTTCGCCTATCGTAATATCTCCACCTAAAATGGTAGCATTGGCATAAATGGTTACATTATCTTCTATTGTAGGGTGTCTTTTTACATTTGAAAGTTCTTTACTTACTTGAACACCTCCAAGGGTTACTCCTTGATAAATAGATACTTGCTTCTTAATCACAGTTGTTTGCCCTATGACAATACCCGTTGCATGATCTATAAAAAATGAATCTCCTATTTGAGCTCCTGGGTGAATATCTGTCCCAGTAACTCCGTGTGCATACTCACTCATCATACGAGGTAAAATATCCACACCCATAGTAAGTAACACATGGCTCATTCTATAAATTGCAATGACATAAAATCCTGGATATGCCAGATATACTTCTTTAATACTTGAAGCTGCTGGATCTTTATCAAATGCTGCTTGTGCATCAAGTGCTAATTTATTCTGAATATCAGGAAATTCTTCTATAAATACTTCCCAAACCTGTTGTGCATCGGTATGGTCTAATTGCTCTAGAATTTCGATAAATTGTTTTCTGATCTTTTGCGATTGTTCACTTTCTACGTTTGTAGTTTCATAAAGACTATAGAATAGTTCTTTTGTAAATGTTTCTACTTTGCATTTAAGTCGCAGTGGCCAGTTGTGTATCGAGTTCATGTTCTAATTCTTATTTTAAATTCTTATTTTAAATTTCTTGAGCTAATGTTAGTTTTAATCCGTCTAGATTTTCTGTAATAGGTATCTGACAACTTAACCTACTATTTTCCTGTACATGAAATGCTTCTGCAAGCATAGCGTCTTCGTCATATTCCATAGCATTCAATGGGTGATCAGATGTGACATAACATTGGCAGGAAGCACACATTGCCATCCCTCCACAAACACCAATGGTACCTTCTGGAGCTAATTCGTATGAACGGACTACTTCCATTAAATTCATAGCCATATCTGTAGGCGCTAACACTTCATGTTGAACTCCTTCTCTATCTGTTATATATACCTTTACATCTTGCATATTTCGAGTGCTTAGACGATCGCTTTTACAACAGCTTTCGGAGCTTCTTTTTTTGTTCCATCAAATCCTTCTACACCTCCTACGGTTGTATACTTCATCACATATCTTTTATTTGGAAAAATACGCTTGTACGCACTTTGACACATTAGTGTTGCTTCATGAAAACCGCAAAGAATCAGTTTTAATTTTCCTGGATAGGTATTTACATCGCCTATCGCATAAACTCCTGGAATATTGGTTTGATAATCTAAGGTATTATCAACTTTGATTGCATTTTTTTCTATGTCTAACCCCCAATTTCCAATAGGGCCTAATTTTGGCGAAAGCCCAAATAAAGGAATAAAATGATCTGTATCTAGAATAAACGGATCTTTTCCTTTCTTTTCTAAGACAACCCCAGTGACACGATCTTCTCCTAAAATGCCTTTAATTTCTGCAGGTGTAATTAAATTGATTCTACCTAAGTTTTTCAACTCTTGTACTTTTTCTACAGAATCTAATGCACCTCTAAACTCATTACGTCTATGTACTAAAGTGACTTCACTAGCAACATCTGCTAAGAAAATACTCCAATCTAAGGCAGAATCTCCACCTCCAGCAATCAC
>JBLHOX010000053.1:0-11441 GCA_047623725.1 Dokdonia sp.
GAGGGTCTACATTAAGACGTACAGCAATATCTACGGAAGCATCGAAATTTACGTTACTTACCTCTTTTATTAAAGCAGAAGCATCATCAATATTGTAAGCTTTACCAGCTTCAATCTTTGTTTGATTTTCTTTTCGCTTTTTTGTTAATTTTGCCATTTTAATTTTCTTTTTGGATGTTAAGCTGGAGCATCTCCACCTTTAACCGTGATACCCATTGATCTTGCAGTACCAGCAACCATTTTCATAGCGCTTTCTATTGTAAATGCATTTAAATCGGGCATTTTATCTTCTGCAATCGTTTTTACTTGATCCCAAGTAACTTTTGCAACTTTTTTACGGTTAGGTTCACCTGAACCACCTTTTACTTTAGCTGCTTCCATTAATTGAACTGCTGCTGGTGGAGTTTTTATTACAAAGTCAAAAGACTTATCTCCATAAACAGTAATAACAACAGGAAGCACTTTACCGGCCTTATCTTGTGTTCTAGCATTAAACTGCTTACAGAATTCCATGATATTAACTCCGGCTGCACCTAAAGCAGGTCCTACTGGTGGAGAAGGGTTTGCAGCGCCTCCTCGTACTTGTAACTTTACAACCTTACTTACTTCTTTTGCCATTTTTCAAAATTTAACTTTGACTTGTTCTGAGAGTTGGAAGCAATAGAACAAAATCCAAAATATATTAGTGTAACACTTATTTATTTATACTTTTTCAACTTGCATGTAACTTAACTCTAGTGGTGTCTTTCTTCCGAATATCTTTACCATCACCTCTAGCTTACGCTTTTCTTCGTTGACTTTTTCTACAGTACCATTAAATCCATTAAATGGACCATCGATAACCTTAATAGTTTCGCCAACAGTGAAAGGTATTGCTACACTATCTTGTTTTACAGAAAGCTCATCCACTTTACCAAGCATACGATTTACCTCTGCTTTACGAAGGGGTACTGGATCTCCACCTTTTACCTCTCCTAAAAACCCAATTACACCATTTATCGATTTGATAATATGTGGAATCTCTCCTCCTAAATGAGCTTTTACCATAATATAGCCAGGAAAATAAACTCTTTCTTTATTTACCTTCTTACCATTACGGATTTGTATTACTTTTTCTGTAGGAACTAAAACCTCTTCTATATAGTCTTCAAGATGTAATCTACCGATCTCTTGCTCTATATAAGCTTTAATTTTATTTTCTTGACCACTAACGGCCCTTACTACATACCATTGTCTGGTGTTGTTTGCTTTAGCCATAGTTATAAAATTAAGCGCCTACTATTTTTTCGAAATACAGCTTTATCACGTTACTAAAAACAGAATCAACACCCCAAACTGCTAAAGAGAATATAATTGAAAAAACAGCAACTACCACCATAAGACGTTGAGCCTCCGCTAGCGGAGTCCACGTCACATGATTCTTTAACTCGTTGTACGACTCTTGTACGTAATTTATAAATCCAGCCATAATATTTTTCTTATTATTACAAAGAATCACTTACACAAAACAAGCGCATTCTTATTATATTATCTAAAAGCAATAAACGAAGTATCACTCTTATTTGCACGGGTTGAGAGACTCGAACTCCCGACACCTGGTTTTGGAGACCAGTGCTCTACCAACTGAGCTAAACCCGTATCATATTTATCATAAAAGGCATTTAAAATAGACGCCTTTTAAACAAAAGTCAAGGCGTTCCGAATAATCAGAACACCTTTACTTTTATAAATTCATTTATAATCTTAGTCTAGGATCTCAGTCACCTGACCTGCTCCTACCGTTCTACCACCTTCACGGATAGCAAAACGAAGACCTAAGTTTAATGCGATAGGCTGAATAAGATCAACGATTATCGTTAAGTTATCTCCAGGCATAACCATCTCAATTCCTTCTGGAAGCTTAATGTTACCAGTTACATCAGTTGTACGTACATAAAACTGAGGACGGTAGTTATTGTGGAATGGAGTGTGACGTCCACCTTCTTCTTTTTTAAGGATATAAACCTCTGCTTTGAAATGAGCGTGAGGAGTTACAGATCCTGGCTTAGTAATTACCATACCACGAGAAATCTGACTCTTCTCAATACCTCTTAATAAGATACCTGCATTATCTCCAGCTTCTCCTCTATCAAGGATCTTACGGAACATTTCAATACCAGTAATAGTAGAAGTCAATTTCTCAGCTCCCATACCGATGATCTCTACAGGATCTCCTGTATTAGCAACTCCAGTTTCAATACGACCCGTAGCAACAGTACCACGACCAGTAATAGAGAATACATCCTCGATAGGCATTAAGAAATCTTTTTCTGTATCACGCACAGGCTCTTCGATCCACTCATCAACAGCAGCCATAAGCTCCATAACTGTATCTACCCATTTTGGCTCATTATTTAATGCACCTAAAGCAGAACCAGCAACCACAGGACCATTATCACCATCATACTCATAAAAAGTAAGAAGCTCTCTGATCTCCATCTCAACAAGTTCAAGTAATTCTTCATCATCAACCATATCCACTTTATTCATGAATACAACCATACGAGGAATACCTACCTGACGACCAAGAAGGATATGCTCACGTGTTTGTGGCATAGGACCATCTGTAGCAGCAACCACAAGAATAGCACCATCCATTTGAGCAGCACCTGTTACCATGTTCTTTACGTAATCGGCGTGACCTGGACAGTCAACATGCGCGTAATGACGGTTTGCAGTTGAATACTCAACGTGTGACGTATTAATAGTAATACCTCTTTCTTTTTCTTCAGGAGCGTTATCGATAGAATCGAATGATCTCAGTTCTGATAAACCTGCATTTGCAAGTACTGTAGTGATCGCGGCAGTAAGTGTAGTTTTACCGTGATCTACGTGCCCAATTGTACCGATATTTAAATGCGGCTTCGAGCGGTCAAAAGTTTCCTTTGCCATGATTTAATAATATTTAATCTTAGTTATTATTAGTGTTTATTCTTTTTGATCTTTTTACCTTTTGATTAAACGCAAAAGAGAGTGTGACCAGCACTCTTGTTTTTTTTGAGCCAACGACGGGATTTGAACCCGTGGCCTCTTCCTTACCAAGGAAACGCTCTACCCCTGAGCTACGTCGGCTGATTTCCGCTTTCGCGAAAGCTTAATAGCCAAAGGCATCTAAGAGCGGGAGACCAGGTTCGAACTGGCGACATTCAGCTTGGAAGGCTGACGCTCTACCAACTGAGCTACTCCCGCATTTATTAATACCACTATATGATAGTATTAAAAGGTTATAATCAATATTTCAAATAGTTGCGACTATATAAAAATTTTCAAGTAAAATCTTAACGATTTCACTTGAAAATAATTTAGTGTGGGGAGAGCAGGATTCGAACCTGCGAAGTTTACACAACGGAGTTACAGTCCGTCCTCGTTGGCCGCTTGAGTATCTCCCCTTTCTATCAATTTTTTCGGATGCAAAAATATGCATTTTAAATCAATAATCAACAATATTTTAAAGAACTTTTTTCTTTTAATTTAAAGAGCCGATGGAGGGACTCGAACCCACGACCTGCTGATTACAAATCAGCTGCTCTAGCCAGCTGAGCTACATCGGCTTTTTTACTTTTTCATATCCCACAAGAGACATAAAAAAAGTCCGTTATTTCTAACGGACTGCAAATGTAGACAATTTTAATATCTAACAAAACTTTTTATTTATTTATTTTACCCAATATGAGCTCTAATTTTCTCTTTTCTTTTTATAAGTACTCTCTCAAGAGATTGCACACAGACATCGACTCCTTCTTCAAAAGATTTTGCATTCTTTTTTATAATAAATTCATCTCCCGGTACACTTATTAATATCTCTACAATTTTACTTTGGGGTTTATTGTTAGGCTCCAGTTTTAAAAATACATCTGCATGTATTATTTTATCATAAAATTGCTCTAACTTATTTAACTTCTTTTGAATAAATTCAATCAACTTCTCATCTGGATCAAATTGTGGTGCTTCAACAATTACTTTCATATGCCACTATTATTTAAGGGTTAGAACTCAGACAGCATCACTGCCTGTATTTTGAAAAACACAAATCATTTTTTATTACGAGGATGTGCATTATTATAGACATTACGCAATGTTTTAATACTGTTATGCGTATACACTTGCGTAGAAGCTAAACTTGCATGACCTAATAAATCTTTTACCGTATTTAAATCTGCTCCTTGATTAAGCAAATGAGTTGCAAAAGAATGCCTAATAATATGCGGGCTCTTTTTGATTTTGTTTGACGTCTTACTAAAATACTGATTTATTATCCTATAAACAAGCGTATCATACAATTTAACTCCTTTCTTAGTAATAAGTAAAGCCCCCTCATTAGATCGTTGCGCTATCTCATCTCTCTTATCCAAATACTTAACTATTGTCTCACAAATATTAGGCAATAGAGGTATCATACGTTCTTTATTACGCTTACCTAAAACTCGTATTGTTTTTTGAGATAGATCTACACTACGCATCGTAAGGTTTATGAGTTCTGCACGCCTCATACCTGTTCCATACAATAACTCCAATAACAGAAGATCTCTAATGGATTCAAAATCATCAGAAACAGTAAGCAAATCAAAGGTTTCTGAAATTTCATTTTCAGAAAAAGGAATTTGAAGTTTTTTGGATGTTTTTAACGCCTTATGTTTCACCAAAGGCGTTGCACCAATAACTTCTATCTTGACTAAAAACTTATAAAATGACTTTAAGGAAGAGACCTTCCTATTAATAGTCCTATTAGACACTCCTTCATCCACAAGTAAAACGATCCAACTTCTGATCTGACTATAATGTATCGTTTCTAGATCTGTTTGGTCATAGTTTGCTTTCGCGAAAGCAGAAAAAGCCTCAATATCTCTCTTATACGCCAACACAGTATGACTACTGTACTTCCTCTCTAATGTAAGATAATCTATAAAAGCATTGAGATACATATCTATTTAAGTTTGCAAGAAGCTATTTCCATTACATAAAAAGATTCCAGCCTGATTTGAGAAGACTCCCGACCGATTTGATGAGATTCCCGCCTGCGCGGGAATAAAAAAACCGTTACTCTACAAAGATATACTTTATAAAGTAACGGTTATGTATCTTGAAAGAGATGATCTCCTCCTATTGATCCAGACGCCTCATAAAATTTATGAGTGACGGATACTTACTTTTAGATATTTTCTTTATCTCTAAGACCTTGAATGTATGCAGCCTTTTGAACTTCACGTCTTCTGTTTACAGAAGGTTTTGTGAACTGCTTACGCTCCCTAAGGTTACGCATAGTCTTAGTACGATCAAATTTACGCTTGAAACGTTTAAGCGCTCTATCTATATTTTCTCCGTCTTTTACTGGTATAATTAACATAGTGGGACCTCCTTTCTTTAAATTCTTATTCGGTTTTCAGGGTGCAAATATACTATTAAAAGTTCTTTCTGCAACCCTAAGTATAAATTATTTTAAGCTTTTGTTTCTGTTAGTGGTTTGTATTCTTTTTTATCGATAATCATTTTAGCTATAATCTCTCTAAGAATATCTGATGTCCCTCCACCAATAGGACCTAATCTACTATCTCTTAACAACCTAGCCATTGGATACTCTTCCATATAACCATAACCTCCTAACATTTGAAGACAATCATAAATTACCTCATCAGCGATTTTTGTAGCTGTAAGTTTTGACATCGTAGCTTCTTTTACAACATACTCTCCTTTATTAAGGCGATATGCAACAGAATAGTTAAATGCTTTTGACATTTCAACCTCTGCTTTACGCTCAGCTATTTTATGTCGGAGTGCTTGAAAACGATCTATAGATTGTCCAAAAGCCGTACGTTCTTTCATATAGCCCAATGCATACTCTATAGCAAATTCTGCTCGTGCATGCGCATTAATACCCATGATTAATCGCTCTGTCGCAAAATGTTGCATGATATACCCAAAGCCTTTGTTTTCTTCTCCCATAAGGTTTGCCAAAGGAATACGAACATTGTCAAATGCAATCTCCCCAGTATCTGAAGCTCTCCATCCTAGTTTATCTAGTTTTGTAGCAGAGACTCCCGGAGTATCACGATCTACCACAAAAATGCTCATTCCTTTTCCTCCTAACTCTGGAGCTGTCTTTGCCGCAACTACCAAATAATCTGAATATACTCCATTTGTAATAAATGTTTTTGATCCATTTAAAACATAATGATCACCATCTTTTACAGCGGTACTTCTCATACCTGCTACATCACTCCCTCCAAAAGGTTCTGTAATACACAAACAGCCTATTTTTTCTCCTGTAATACTAGGTGCTAAATATGCTGACTTTATACGTTCATCTCCCTCGGCATTAAGATGCGTCATAGCAAGATAGGCATGTGCCCATATCGCCGCTGCAAAACCGCCCGAATTTATTTTCTGAAGTTCTTCAAGAAGAATGACTGTATAAAAAAAGTCTAATCCCATACCTCCATATTCTTCAGGGTATGCGATTCCAAAGAATCCCATCTCTCCGAATTTCTCCCAGATAAATCGATCAATCTTTCCAGTTTTTTCCCAACCATCCACATGAGGTACTACCTCCTTTTGAAGAAAATCTTGCAAACTTTCCCTAAAGAGATTGTGCTCTTCTGTAAAATATAATTCGTTCATCTTTACGCTTAAATTTAGGCTTAAAATTGTGTATTTGTTAAACAGACTTGTAGTAGTGCTATTTAACAGACAAATATAACTTAATTCTTGCTAATTTGTAGTCGGTCATACCATCTAGTTGTGACAATTCATCCAATGATTTTATGCCTTCATGTAGAATTCTGTAGTCTACAATCTCTTTTGCTAGATCAAAGTTAAGTAGTGAAATTGTAGATAAATCTGAAGCAGTCGCTGTATTTACATTGATATAAGAAACCGTTGGTTTTTCTTTGACCGTATACTCATTAAGCACGGCACGTTTCTGTTTTGTAGTGACACCATATACATCATACAATTGATTATCTATTTGATATCCTCCTATTTTCTGAAGATGACGTAGTATTTTATCTCCAACAACCTCATCAATACCTTCTATAGAAAGCAACCCTTCTAATGTAATTTTATTAAGATCTTTTTTCTGTTCGTATGTTTTCCATTTTGGCTTATACACATACTTTTTCCTAGGTTTGGGATTTGTCACCCAATCTGGAAATTTAAAGTAAGGAGAAATTGTAGCTAGAAGCGAGTCTGATACGTGTGTGACTTTCTTAAAATCTGGAATGGAGTTAACCCATTCTCCGCTTTCGCGAAAGCGGTGCAAGCGATCCACCTCTTCTACACTCATTCCCAAAGTATATCCTTTATAATCTGTAATAAAATTAGGATTGAATGGGTATCGTTTAGGTTTCCTATTTTCTACTTCAATGATCTTTAAGGAATCTATCTGATTTTGAAACACAATTACTTCCTGTTGCTCTTCCTTAGAGATCGCAACATCATGAGTGGGTTCATACCAAAAAGAAACACCCAGAAGAATAAGAATGAGTCCTATAAACACCAAAATCCCACTTCTCTTTTGTCTATCATAAAAGAAGTGGGATTTAAAGGTATTCATATCTTAAACTATTATGCTGTTTTACGTGCTTTTATAGCTGCCATGTATTTATTGAATTCTTCTTTTACTTTTGGAGCTAGGATAACAATACCGACCATATTGGGAACCATCATCGCAAAAATCATCGCATCTGAAAACCCAATAACTGATCCTAAACTTGCCGCTGATCCAATCACAACGAAAATACAGAAGATAAATTTATATAGATATTCCATCTTTTTTGATCTTCCAAAAAGATATGCCCATCCTTGGAATCCGTAGTAAGACCAAGAAATCATAGTAGAGAATGCAAACAATACAACTGCAACAGTAAGCACATATGGAAACCAAGAGATCGCAGACTCAAAAGCTCCAGAGGTTAATAAAATAGCTTGCGCATCATTCAAACTTGAGTTTTCAGCAGTCACATTTCCTGTAATAATTAATACTAAGGCAGTCATGGTACATACGACAACCGTATCAATAAAAGGCTCTAATAAAGCCACTAAGCCTTCACTCGCTGCATACTTTGTTTTTACTGCAGAGTGCGCAATAGAAGCAGAACCAACACCTGCTTCATTTGAGAAAGCAGCTCTACGAAATCCTTGAACTAAAACTCCAACCGCTCCACCAGCAACACCTTCTGGGCTAAATGCACCATCAAATATTTGCATGAATGCAGCTCCTATCATATCATAATTTGCAAAAATCACGAAGAGAGAAGCAGCTACATATATAACGACCATAAAAGGAACAATCTTATCAGTTACCTTGGCAATCTTTTTAATTCCTCCAATAATTACGATTCCTACAAACACAGCCATCACGATACCGAATAACCATCCTTTTCCATGAATAAATGAATCATCACCCCCCGTAATATTTTCTACTAATTGAAATGCTTGGTTTACTTGAAACATATTTCCACCTCCAAACGAACCTCCTATCACAAAAATAGCAAAAAGAACTGCCAAAACTTTACCAAGTCCTCCCAATCCTTTTGCCTTCAAACCTTTAGTCAAATAATACATCGGACCACCATATACCGTCCCGTCTGCGTCTATATCTCTATACTTAACACCCAGAGTACATTCTACAAACTTAGAAGCCATCCCAAGCAATCCTGCTACAATCATCCAAAAGGTTGCTCCAGCACCTCCAATAGATACGGCTATCGCAACTCCAGCAATGTTTCCTAAACCTACGGTAGCAGACAATGCTGCAGTAAGCGCTTGAAAGTGAGTTACCTCTCCTTCGTGATTTTCAACCTTAATCGTTTCTATGGCATCTCCTCCCGGTGTAGCATCACCAGCACCTTCATAGATCTTGGTATCGTCATCATCATGATCAAGATCATCGTACTTACCTCTTACAATATTAATAGAAGTCAAAAATCCTGTGATATTTATAAACTTAAAATAGATTGTAAAAAACAATGCTCCTAAGATTAGAGGAAATAAAACCCAAAATATTTTAACATCCTCACTAAATGGAATTTGATAGAAAATAAAATCAACAAACCAACCTGTAGCACCTCCAAAGGCTTCGTCAATTTTTTGATCTATGCCTTTTTCTGTTGCTTCTTGAGCAAAAGTCAGTAAAGGCATTAAAATAGCTAAAAGTGAAAGAAGATATTTCTTCATCATTTAATGTATGTTAGGTTATTATTAAATCGGATAGCAAGATGCAAAAAAAAGCCTCTTAATCAAAGAAATGATTATTAAAATCGATTACAACTATGAAATTCCGAAAACATGGTGCAGGTTTATAATTTGTTCTGGACGTCCAATTACAATAAGTTTTGAATCTTTTCTAAGTATAAGATCTGCTTCTGGATTGACTATATACTTACCTTCGGCCGACTTATATCCTATAATAGTACATCCCGTTTTGTAACGAAAATCTATTTCTTTAATACTTACTTCTACGCCACTTGGGCATACTTTTTCAAAACCAATTTCTTCTACATTAATAGAATCTTCTTCACCTACTACAGAAAGATTGTCCAAAAACTCTATTAAATCTGGCACCACCACAAGCGAAGCCATGTGATCCCCACCTATTCTATTAGGCATAATCACATTATCTGCTCCTGCTAGTTTTAGTTTTTTCTGAGAAGTCTCATACTCTGCTCTACTTATAATTTTAAGCCCTTGGTTAAGTTGCCTAGCACTTAATACAACAAAAAGATTATCGGCATCATCAGGCAATGCAGAAATCAGCGTACTTGCGCGTTCTACTCCTGCATTTATGAGTACTTCATCTTCGTTTGCATTCCCTTTCACAAAGAGTGTATCTGAATCTTCATAACGCTTTACGATATCATCTTCTTTATCTATAACAACAAATGCTTTATTATAGGCTCTTAGTTTTTCAACTGCCTGCTGACCGTTACGCCCATATCCACAAACAATAATATGACCAGACAGTTTATCTATTTGTTTTTGCACTTTTTTATGTTTTATTGTATCGTACGTGTTTCTACTTATAATGTATTCTGTTATTACAGCGATTGCATATCCTACAATGACCACACTACATAATATAAGGATGACTGTAAACAACTTAGCCTCTGGGGTGAGTGGGTTTACTTCGCCATAACCTACTGTAGTTACCGTAATAACAGTCATATACAGTGCGTCTACCCAGGTATAATCTGCAATCATCTTATACCCTAAAACACCAATAAGCAGCGTGACCATCACTAAGATGACAGCTACATATATTTTAGACCTAAAAAATTCAAACATAGTCTTATAGATCAAAAACAGATGTTCGTTTAGTATACACTACATCCTTAAGTTTTAACAAAAAAGCAGAAGTGAGGTATAGCGCAAAACCAACACCTAATGTTGCAAAAGACATATATATAAAGAACAGTCGCACATTCTTTGCTCGCATACCTAGCCTATCTGCTAGTCGAGAAGAAACATAGAATCCATGCTTCTCAAAATAATGCCTGATATTATACACAAGTTTTAACATTACTGCAAAATACAAAAGTATATGTACATTACTCATAAAATTTTGTATGATAATGGATGCATCTAACGTATTATGATGTATTTTTAAATAAAAAATTATGTTTGGACTTTTTGGAAAAAAATCCCCATTAGAAAAATTAGAGAAAGAGCACAAAAAAGTACTGGAAGACGCATTTAAGCTTTCCAAAATTAATCGTTCTGAAAGTGATACTTTATATGCTAAAGCTGCCGAAATAGAAAAAGAGATTGCTACGCTTTCTGTTAATAAATAAATTAGAAATCTTTTAAGCCATAGGCTGTTTTTGAAATCCCTATTTTATATTTGTATCCATGGAACATTTCATCGTATCTGCCAGAAAATACCGCCCTCAAGCATTCAAAGATGTTGTGGGACAACAGGCTATTACCAATACGCTTGAAAATGCCATCGCAAATAATCATCTTGCACAAGCTCTCCTTTTCTGTGGTCCTCGTGGCGTAGGGAAAACAAGTTGTGCACGTATTCTCGCTAAACGTATTAATCAAGATGAAAATACGCGACCTGACGAAGACTTTGCTTTTAATATTTTTGAACTAGATGCTGCTTCTAATAACTCTGTAGATGATATTAGAAATCTCATTGACCAAGTTCGGATACCACCACAAGTAGGCACCTACAAAGTATATATTATAGATGAGGTACACATGCTCTCACAAGCAGCTTTTAATGCCTTCTTAAAGACATTAGAAGAACCTCCAAAGCACGCTATTTTTATACTAGCTACCACAGAGAAACATAAAATCATACCTACGATATTATCACGTTGTCAGATTTTTGATTTTAAAAGAATCACGGTAACCGATGCTAGAAAGCATTTAGTGAAGATTGCACAAGAAGAAGGTATAGAAGC
>JBLHOX010000054.1:0-11422 GCA_047623725.1 Dokdonia sp.
GAGGAGGATGAAGACAAACCCAAAGAGCCTATTGACTTTTCCATAAAAATGACAGATGCTTCTGGGGAAGAGATTCATTTTCCTTTGAGTCATTTTTCTGCATTACAACGCGAACTAAAAGTGCGGATCTGGAAAGCTCAATTTATTACAAACGATGATCAATCTGAAAATGTGTTTCAGACGTTTTCGTATCCGCTTGAAGACCTCCTGAAATTTAACGCTTCCTTTGACATCAATACCATTCGAAAAATAGCATTTGTTTTTGACAAGACTTTTGAAGGCGTTATTGTCGTAGATGATATCGGTTTTAGGAAACAATAATCACAGATAGTATGTTCATACGTATGCTTTCGCGAAAGTGAAGTTTATACTGAGCACCGTCGAAGTACGAAAGCGTACTCTTGCGCAAATTTCAAATACATGATAGCACATATGAATTCTCTAACCCTCATCAAGTACTAACTAGGTATAAATTAGTATTTTTAATCTAAAAACTAATGACTATGAGATCAATATACCTAGCTCTTTTTCTACTAATGCCTTGCTTTTTATTTGCTCAAGAAGGCCTCACCCGCACTTGGTTTTTGACAGAGCTTCTTATTGATGGGAATTCTGTAGGTATTCCAAATGAAGAATTTCAGGAGGGATATCCGACAATATCATTTTCTATAGGCGATCCTGTAAGTGAGCACATGGGAATAGGAATATGTAATGGTTTTATAGGAATGATAGGCGCGACAGATACAGTAATAACCATCATCGATTTTTCTGCCACTCTTGCTGTTTGTGAGACCTCTGAAGAAATTAATTTTGAGGCAGCCTATTTTAATTTCTTAGGAGCTACTGAAAATCAAGATTTTTCTTATTCTATAGCATCTGAAGATAACTTAGAAGGCACTGAACTTACACTCACAAATAGTAATGGAGATCAAGCTATTTATGGTGCCGTCAATGGAAATCCACCTCAAAATCTCACACAAGAAGGTTGGTATTTAGATTATTTTGAGATTGATGGAGTTGCTCAAAATTACCCTACCCAACAAGAGGGACAACTTAACAATTATTCTATAAGCTATTTTGGATCAGAGGCAGGACTTAGTCAAGAATACCTCTGCTTTTATGGAGGCGGTGGTGTGTATTCTGTTTTTGATTATTTTGGAACTCCCACTATATCAATAGGAGGTTTTGCTTTACTAGCGATGGATTGTGGTATAGAAAACATAAATAATTATGACTCCGCATTTACAACACAATTAGAAAATAAAACACACACTTATGAAATTGTAGAAGAAGGGCAAGGAAGACGTCTTGTTCTTACAGACCTAAATGGGGATCGTGTTTTCTACACAAATGACTTTTTAAGTACAGAGGAATTTAACACCTCACTCACCGTACACCTATCTCCTAATCCCACACAAAATAATATCGAAATTACTGGAGAATATACAGATAGCATACAATCGTATCAGATTATAGATATGAAAGGAAGCGTAATCATATCAGATATTTTCAGCGAAGTCATTGATGTAAAAAAACCTACCTAGAAGGATTGTATTTCATAAAATTACAAGGAAATCAAACAGAAACAGTGCGTCGTTTTATTAAAAATTAATGTCAAAACTGTTTTTAATTTGTACTGCTATTATCCCTTGATACCTTTTTCTTCACTCAAGTATAGAAAATAGCTATGCTTATATATGTTAGAATAATGTTAGGTTCTATGGAAAAAAGCTACTTATCACCTATATTTGCATATTATTTAGAATCATTATGATTAAAGTAACAACAGAAGCAAAAACAAGAATCGCTGGTCTTATGCAAGACGACGGGTATAATATCGCTACAGACTATGTAAGAGTAGGTGTAAAAAGCGGTGGGTGCTCTGGTTTATCCTATGATTTACATTTTGATAAAGCCCAAGCAGAAGACGATAAAGTTTTTGAAGACAATGATGTACGCTTAATAGTAGATAAGCGTAGTTTTTTATATCTCATTGGTACCACATTAGAATATAGTGGAGGTCTTAATGGAAAAGGATTTGTGTTTAACAATCCGAATGCACAGCGTACCTGTGGATGCGGAGAAAGTTTCTCACTATAATACAACCTAATGGGCCAACGGGAGGATAAGAAAGTTTAGAAATAAACGCACCACCTTTTTGTTCTCCTAAAGCCCTATGTAGCATATTGTTTTAAAAACATACATGGATTGATTTTTAATCAATCATAGCAAAAAAAAAATGGCATATACTGAAGACGATTTAAGAGAAGAGTTAAAAACCAAAGAATACGAATATGGTTTTTTTACGGATATAGAGTCTGAAACATTTCCTATAGGTTTAAACGAGGACATCGTTCGCGCAATTTCTAAGAAAAAAGAAGAGCCAGAATGGATGACCGAATGGAGACTGGAAGCTTTTAAAGTTTGGAAAGCAATGGAAGAACCAGAATGGGCAAATGTAAATTATACAAAGCCAGATTTTCAGGCGATTGCTTATTACTCTGCACCCGTAGCTATAGACCCTAACAAAACACTTGACGATGTAGATCCAGATCTACTAGCCATGTATAAAAAATTAGGAATCTCTGTAGATGAACAGAAAAAGATGAACAATGTCGCTATGGATATTGTCGTCGATTCTGTTTCTGTAGCAACAACATTTAAAAAGACCCTTTCTGAAAAAGGAATTATTTTTATGAGTATTTCTGAAGCTATTAAAGAGCATCCAGAACTTGTAAAAAAATATATGGGTACGATCGTCCCAACAAAAGACAACTTTTATGCAGCCTTAAATAGTGCTGTATTTAGTGATGGTTCTTTTTGTTACATCCCAAAAGGGGTACGTTGCCCAATGGAATTATCCACTTATTTTAGAATCAACCAAGGAGGAACAGGTCAGTTTGAAAGAACACTTCTTATTGCAGATGAAGGTAGTTATGTAAGTTATCTAGAAGGATGTACCGCACCTAGCCGAGATGAGAATCAATTACACGCAGCTGTTGTAGAACTTATCGCAATGGATGATGCTGAGATTAAATACTCAACAGTACAAAACTGGTATCCAGGAAATGCTGAAGGAAAAGGAGGCGTATACAATTTTGTAACAAAGCGTGGTCTTTGTGAGAAAAATGCAAAAATCTCTTGGACACAAGTAGAAACAGGAAGTGCTGTTACTTGGAAATATCCTAGTTGTATTCTTAAAGGAGATAACTCTACAGGAGAATTTTACTCTATTGCAGTAACAAACAATTATCAGCAAGCAGATACTGGAACAAAAATGATACACTTAGGTAAGAATACTAAGAGTACCATTATTTCAAAAGGAATCTCTGCTGGGAAATCACAAAACTCATACCGTGGTCTTGTAAGGATTAGCGCTAATGCAGACAATGCTCGTAACTTCTCACAATGTGATAGTTTATTAATGGGTAATGCGTGTGGAGCACACACCTTCCCATATATAGAAGCAAAAAATAAAACAGCTCAAATTGAGCATGAAGCAACGACAAGTAAGATTGGAGAAGATCAAATCTTTTATTGTAACCAACGTGGAATCGATACAGAAAAAGCAATTGCACTTATTGTAAACGGTTTTAGTAAAGAGGTGCTTAACAAACTTCCTATGGAGTTTGCTGTAGAAGCTCAAAAATTATTAGAAATCAGTTTAGAAGGAAGTGTCGGGTAATTAAAAAACCTATTTAAGAAAACTATGAAAAAAATCATCCCATTCGTTGCTATTGCGCTAGCTGTAATTTCTTGTAAAGAAACAACTGTAGACAACAAACAAGTTCAAGAAGAAGTACAAACACCTGCAAAGCCTGCAGTTGCATTATATACATTTGACGGGGGGTCTGTAGGCGCAAATAATTTAAACCTATTTGCACAAGGAGACACCTACAAAGGAGAATCAAAACAATTGGCAGATGCCTTTTACGTGATCAAACATCCTAAAGGAGTTTTACTATGGGATACAGGTTTACCTGAAGGTCTTGTAGGACAAGATCCTTACACAACACCAGATGGCGCTTTTACCATTTCTCGTAAGGATTCTATCATCAACCAATTAGCGACTATCGGAATTAAAAAAGAAGAGGTAGATTATATCGCATTCTCACATATTCATTTTGATCACACAGGTGCTGCAAATCATTTTACTGCATCAAAATGGTTGGTACAAAAACCTGAATATGCATTTGCTACAGGAGAAGACATTAAAGGAAATGGTTTTTATGCACCAGACTCTTTTAATGCACTTACCAATGTGATGGAACTTTCTGGTGATCATGATGTTTTTGGAGATGGTAGTGTTATTATAAAATCAATGCCAGGTCATACTCCGGGTCATCAAGTATTATTTATAGACTTACCAGAACACGGCCCTACGCTACTTTCTGGAGATATGTATCACTTCCAAGAAAATAGAGATGGGAAGGTAGTACCAGTTTTTAATCATGATCTAGAACAAAGTAAAACTGCAATTGCTGATTTTGAAGCTTTCGCGAAAGCAAAAAAAGCAACAGTATATATTCAACACGAACCTGCAGACTTTGCCAAAATGCCTGTAGCTCCTAAAGCACTTAACTAAAATCCTATGAAAAAAATTGTCATTCTATTTGTTCTAGCCATAAGCATTATAAGCTGTAAAAATGAAGCCAAAACAGAAGATACTACTACTGTAGTGACTGGCAAAGAAAGTAACAATGATGCACTTAAAACTATTGAAGGAGAATTCCTTTTTGTAGATGGTGCAGGCGTTATTATGGGTAAAAACTTTATTTACGGAGTCACCTTAAATGACATGGCTGAAACATTGATTAAACAAGCCGCATCAAAGCAAAGAGATAAGTTTGATATGGTGCCCGTTGTTATAAAAGGAGAAATCAACCCTAAACCACAAGGTAGTGATGTCTGGGAAGAGATTGTAACCATTAAAGAAATTATTAAAGTGCTTGAACCTAAAGGAGAAGCACCTATTAAAATAGAAACAGGAAAGTAAACGACCTGAAATAAAAAGTAATAAAAAACACTATGTTAACAGTAAAAAATCTGCACGCAGGTATAGAAGAAAAAGATATCCTTAAAGGAATCAATCTTGAAATCAAAGCTGGTGAAGTACACGCAATTATGGGACCTAATGGTTCTGGGAAAAGTACATTAGCATCTGTTATAGCTGGAAAAGAAGAGTACGAAGTAACCGATGGTGATATCTTTCTTAATGAGGCATCTATTCTAGAGATGGATCCAGAAGAACGTGCACACGAAGGGGTATTTTTATCTTTTCAGTACCCAGTTGAAATCCCTGGTGTATCTGTAACAAATTTTATAAAAACAGCGATCAATCAAAATCGTAAAGCTAAAGGCCTAGAAGATATGCCTGCTAGTGATATGCTTAAAATGATACGCGAAAAATCAGAACTTCTTGAGATAGATCGTAAGTTTTTATCTAGATCTCTTAACGTAGGATTTTCTGGAGGAGAAAAGAAACGTAATGAGATTTTTCAAATGGCAATGCTTGAGCCTAAGCTTGCTATTCTTGATGAGACTGATTCTGGTCTTGATATTGATGCTTTACGTATTGTGGCCAATGGTGTTAACAAACTAAGAAGCGAAGATAATGCTGTTCTTGTGATTACACACTACCAGAGATTATTAGATTATATCGTACCAGACGTAGTACACGTACTTATGGACGGTAAAATTGTAAAGACTGGTGGCAAAGAACTTGCACACGAGCTTGAAGAAAAAGGATACGACTGGCTTAAAGAAGAAGTAAACGCATAATATAGTTATAAGTTACTGTTGTAGGTTGCATGTATTCACATACATAAACTCACAACGCAAGACTCATAACTCATAACTAAAATCACATGAGTTTAAAAGATAAATTAGTAAGTTCACATATCGTTTTTCAGGACAGTCTTGATCCAGACTCTCCTATATATGATGTACGTGGAAACGCTATAAAAACATTTGAAGCAGAAGGCTTTCCTACAAAAAAGGACGAAGCTTGGAAATATACATCACTTAACAGCATCTTAAAGGAAAACTACAATGTCTTCCCTACCAAAAAATCTTCTTTGGATTTTAAAGATGTAGAGCGTTATTTCATCAATGATATTGACACCTATAATATCATTTTTGTAGACGGCATTTTTAATGCACACTTATCCTCGACCACACATGACGGGATTGATGTATGTACCATGAACTCTGCCCTTACAAAACCTAAGTATCAACAAATTATTGATGTATACTTTAATAAAATTGTAAAAGAAGAAAGCTTAACATCTTTAAATACTGCTTTTGCAAAAGATGGAGCGTATATCTACATCCCAAAAGGAAAAGTAGCAGATAAGCCTATCCAGATTATTCATTTTGCAACAGGATCAAAAGAAGCGGCTCTTTTACAGCCTCGTAATCTTATTGTAGCTGAAGAAAATTCTGAAGTACAGATTATAGAACGTCACCAAAGTCTTTCTGACAGCGCTACGTTTACAAACTCTGTGACTGAGATATATGCTGGGAAACGTGCTTTGATAGATTATTATAAAATACAAAATGATAAACTAAACGCTTCTTTAGTAGATACTACAGAAATAGAACAACACAGAGAAAGTATTGTTTCTGTACATACATTTTCTCTTGGTGGAAACATCACACGTAATAATCTTAATTATTACCAGAAGGGAGAATACATGGATTCTATCTTAAAAGGAATTACACTTATAGGAGGAAAACAACATGTAGATCACAATACACTAGTACACCATATAGAACCTAACTGTGAATCGCACCAAGATTACAAAGGGATTTTTGCAGATAGCTCTACAGGTGTTTTTAATGGAAAAGTTGTTGTAGAAAAAGAAGCGCAAAAAACAAATGCATATCAATCTAACAATAACATATTGATAGATGATAAAGCAACGATCAACTCAAAACCTCAACTAGAGATTTTTGCAGATGACGTACGTTGTTCTCACGGGTGTACGATAGGACAACTTGATGAAAGTGCTTTGTTTTATTTACAATCTAGAGGAATTGCAAAAAAAGAAGCAAGAGCTTTATTAATGTATGCTTTTGCAAATACGGTATTATCCAGTGTGAAAATTCCGCAATTAAAACAACGTATTACCAAACTTATCGCTAAGAAAATTGGGGTAAGTATTGGATTTGATGTATAATACCACTTAAAATAGCATAAATAATTAGTTTCTAGAGCGCCTATATTTCAGGATAAAATAAAACCGTAGCTAAGGCTATGATTTGATTTTCTACTTTATCTAGGCACACCAAAATTCAAATTATTTTTATCCGATTTTAAATTATAATTGGTATAAAAAATAAATTACAAATCACATATTAAAATACCCGCCTCAAGCGAGTATTTTAATAAAACGAAGGCATGAAGATGGCAGCTACCGAATCAAACACAACATTTGACGTACAAAATATCCGAAAGGATTTTCCTATACTTTCTAGAGAAGTAAACGGTCAACCTTTAATCTATTTTGATAATGCAGCTACTTCTCAAACACCACAAGCCGTTATAGATGCGATTGTAGATTACTATTCTAATTACAATGCAAATATTCACAGAGGCGTACATGCACTTTCGCAAGAAGCTACGGATGCTTATGAGGAGGCTCGTATTAAAATTCAGAAGCATTTTAATGCTGAGAAATCACATGAAATCATCCTTACTGCGGGTACAACACATGCTATTAATCTAATCGCAAATGGGTATAGTAATCTTTTACAAAAAGGAGATGAAATACTGGTTTCTGCTTTAGAGCATCACAGTAATATTGTACCATGGCAAATGCTATGTGAACGCACGGGAGCCGTTCTAAAAGTGATTCCCATGACGCTAAGTGGGGAGTTGGATATGGACGCTTTCGCGAAAGCGATCTCCACCAACCTCAAACTTGTATTTGTAAACCACGTATCAAACGCATTAGGAACTGTAAATCCTATAGAACATATTATCAGGGAAGCTCATAAAGTAGGTGCTGCTGTCATCATAGACGGTGCTCAGGCAACGCCGCATATCAAACCAGATGTACAAGCACTAGATGCTGATTTTTATGTAGCCAGTGCTCATAAAATCTGTGGCCCGACAGGAGTTGGTGTCTTATATGGTAAAGAAGCTTTATTAGAAAAACTCCCTCCCTATCAAGGGGGTGGTGAGATGATAGATCAAGTAACGTTTGAAAAAACAACCTATGCAGGCTTGCCTCATAAATTTGAAGCTGGAACACCTAATATATGCGGTGTCATTGCAGCAGGCGTTGGATTAGATTATATGAATGCCATAGGTTTTGATGTCATTGCAAATTATGAAGAAGAACTTCTTCAATACGCTACTGAGAAACTTCTCAAAATTGAAGGACTTAAAATTTACGGGGAATCAAAAGAGAAGACCGCTGTAATTTCTTTTAATGTGGGTACGATTCATCCGTATGATATTGGCACTATATTGGACAAACTAGGAATTGCTGTACGTACAGGACATCATTGCGCACAACCTATTATGGAGTTTTTTAAGATTTCAGGAACGGTAAGAGCTTCTTTCTCTTTTTACAATACAAAAGAAGAAATAGACACCTTTGTAAAAGGCGTAGAACGTGCTGTGACGATGCTCTCTTAATACAGGAGATATGATTGCTATTTCTGATCAGTTAGCATTACAACCTATTGTTCTAGAAGATCAATCGGATCTTTTTGAATTAATGCACCGTATTTATCCGCCAGCGTATGCACATTTCTGGGAGGATCAAGGTAATTGGTACCTTAACGCACAATACAATTCTGAAAACCTTAAAAAAGAACTTCAGGAAAAAGGATCGCATTATTACTTTGTACGCTTTCGCGAAAGCATACCGACAAAAGAATACAACACTATAGGTATTCTTAAAATTATAGAAAGTTGTACGTATCCTGAGCAACCAGAGGCACTTGGTTTTAAAGTACATCGTATTTACCTAGACACAACCATACAAGGCAAAGGGATTGGAAAACAACTCATGGTGTATGCAGAAAAGCGTGCTCAAGAAACAAAACATAACCTCATCTGGCTAGACGCTATGGATCAACACCCACAGGCGATGTCTTTTTATAAAAAATTAGGCTTTACAAAGGGAAGTGTTCAATCTCTTGATTTTGAGCTATTACACGACATCTATCGCCCTATATGGTATCTATACAAACATTTGTAATTTCTATACCGTCAAGGTGACAGTTGGCTATTTGCGCACTATCTTTGCCTAAATGTTCATACAATGGTTGTACGATTTTTTATTTTATTGGTTTCTCTGAGTATCGCATATTCATGTAACACGACTCAAGAAACGACCTCTCAAAATGACCCTGTTATTTTTGCAGGTACATTTGTTGTGAATACATTGTATGACCAACCTATAGAAGGTGATGATCTTAATTTAAAAATCAATGATCGTACATCAAAAATATCAGGGTTTTCAGGATGTAACACCTATAGTGTTGCTTTCACAAAATCCAACAATACGATTACATTTTCTCCAGCAATAGGCACAAAGATATTTTGTTATGAAAATGCAATGAAAAAAGAAAGACAGTTTTTAAATATCTTTGCGAGTCCAAAAGAGTTTAGCATTAAAAAGGATACACTGATACTATATGATGGAGGCAAAGAAGTTTTAAAAGCAACACGATTTATATTTTAACAATAAAAAGCATAAAATACATTAAGGGTTTGTTAAGCAATACAGATAACCAGAACTTGAGCACTATCTTTGCGCAACTTCTTAATTATAAGCTATGAAAAAGTATATATACATTACAATCATCTCTATTTTATGCACCTTTTATGCAAAGGCTCAAGAAAAAAAAATCACCACTTTAGAGGTTGCTCCCTTCTTTGTAGATTGTGAAAATTCGGATGATGATAGGTGCATACAACTGCTTGATATCAATGGTGCAGATTTAGCTATTATTAACTCTGATGCTATAAAAGGGTTTACAGCGAAGCCAGGATTTGAATACACCTTAGAGGTACACGTACTTGCTAAAGAAAAAGAGGACGATCCTATACAATATCAACTTAAAGAAATAGTATCAAAACTTTGGGTGCCTCAATATGCTATTGATGCTCCAGAATTAAAAGGAAGCTTTAGAGTAACAGGAGTTAATGGCATGTCGCTTAACACTAATCAGACAGAGCTTATCATAAATGCTAATAACAGTATCATGAGAGGCTCTACGGAGTGTAATAATTATCACTTGTTTTTTAAGCAATTTGGGTATAGCTTAGTCTTTTCAAAGATTTTAACGACTGATTTATTTTGCTCATCTAGAAGACCATTACAAGATGAGTATTTTATAGTTCTTAATAGTGTCCATCATTTTGAATTTAAAGGTGATGTGCTTAGATTATATGATTTTAATGATAAATTCCTTCTAGAAGCAAACTTATTGAGATAAACAATATGCAAGCAATACGAGAAATACAAGAAGAGATTATTGACGAGTTTTCTATGTTTGAGGACTGGATGCAACGTTATGAGTATATGATTGACTTAGGAAAATCGTTACCGCTTATAGATGAGCAATACAAAACAGACGATTACATCATTAAGGGATGCCAAAGTAAAGTGTGGATTCATGCCGAGATGGAAAATGAAACGATTCACTTTACTGCCGATAGTGATGCTATTATCACCAAAGGGATTATTGCTATTCTTATCAGAGCATTTTCTGGGCAATCTCCCCAAAGTATTTTAGATGCAGACACTGCGTTTATAGACGAGATCGGACTTAAAGAGCATTTATCTCCTACCAGAGCTAATGGTCTTGTGAGTATGATCAAACAAATAAAGTTATATGCCGTAGCATATCAAACGCAGTTGAATTAAAGTTGCATATATTAATAAAAACAATAATCGCGAGTGTTGGGATGAGATTCCTACCTTCGTGGGAATAAAAATAATTATGAGCGATACAACAGAGACCACCATAAACACAGAAGAGTTAGGCGAAAAAATAGTTCGCGTGATCAAAACAATATTCGATCCTGAAATTCCTGTAGATATTTACGAACTTGGATTAATTTACGATGTATTTGTTAATGAAGATTACGATACAAAAATCTTAATGACATTAACAACTCCTAACTGTCCTGTAGCAGAAACACTTCCGCTAGAGGTAGAAGAAAAAGTAAAGTCTATTAAAGGCGTTAATGACTGTGAGGTCGAAATCACCTTTGATCCTCCGTGGACTCAAGAATTAATGAGTGAAGAAGCTAAGTTAGAATTGGGGATGTTATAAAACCACTATAAACAACCTACTCTAGACCAAGGAGTTTGGTAGTTGTTTTTATTTTTTTGTAACTTTTCTACACAAAAAATAAAACTTTCTGTCGCTAAAGCTCTAAAATGAGTGAAGAAGC